>JBAQPI010000237.1:0-8885 GCA_049305635.1 Rhodoglobus sp.
AACCGCTGACCCGGGAGAACCGCTGACCCGGCGGGACCGAGGTCAGGCGTGGATCTCGGCGGGCTCTATCGCTGGAGTGTCCAGTCGCTTGATGCGCGTGCCCGTGAGTTCGGCGAGCTCCGCGACATCCGAGGCGCCGTGCCGCCGGGCCGCGTGCACGATGATCGCCGCGCACGCCTGCGCGTCGGCGAGGGCGTCGTGATGCGCGAAGTCCTCGAACCCCGCCGCCATCGCCGCGGACGGCAACCGGTACGAGTCCAGGTGATACGTCTTACGGGCCACCTGGAGGCTGCACAGGTAGTCGTAGCTCGGCGTCGGAACGTACGACGCGGCGCAGGCCGCGGCGATGACTCCCATGTCGAATCCGGCGTTGTGCGCGACGAGGTGATCGTTCTCGGCGAAGGACTGGAGGTCGTGCAGCTGCTCGCTCCAGAGCAGGGCGTCCGCGACATCCACCGCCATGATGCCGTGGATGCGCACGTTCCATTCGAGGAACTCGTCGTGCCCGGACGGCGGCCTGATGAACCAGGATGCCGTGTCCACCACCCGCCCGTCTCGCACCTTCACGAGACCGACCGAGCACGCGCTCGCCGCCGAGTTGTTGGCGGTCTCGAAGTCGATCGCGGTGAAGTCCAGTGGCACGACACGATGGTCACACGGGGCACCGACGCCGGGGCCGGGGCACGCCGTGCGTCGCCACATAGGCTGGATCGGTGAGCGAGATCACGCAGCCGCAACACCACTACGACCACGCCCTGCACGGCATCAAGCCCGGATGGTGGCGCGGCCTCGCGGCGATCCTCGCCTTCCTCGTGCTGTTCTTCGGCATCTCGACCGTGCTCGGCGGCCTCGCGATCCTCGCCGACGTGACCTCCGGCGCGATCACGCCGGAGCAGCTCGAGTCGGGCGCCGTGCCGCTCACGCCGCTCGTGATGCTCGCCACCAACGTCGGCCTCGCCCTCATGATCCCGGTCGCGATGGGCCTGCAGTGGGCGTTCTTCGGGGTTCGCCCGCGCTGGATCTGGTCGGTCACCGGCAGGCTGCGGTGGGGATGGCTCGGTCGCCTCGCCCTGGTGATCGTGCCGTTCTGGGTGCTCTACGTCGCCGGCAGTCTCGCGCTCGCGCCGGTGGGCGGCTTCACCGTCGACGGCACCGTGCTCGCCGTCGCGGTCGTCGTCGTGCTGACGACGCCGCTGCAGGCCGCGGGGGAGGAGGTCGGGATGCGCGGGCTCGTGCAGCGATCGGTCGGCTCCTGGTTCGCCTCCCCGCGCACGGCCTTCGTCGTCTCGACGGCGGTCTCCGCCGCGGTCTTCGGGCTCGCCCACTTCGCGGCCGACCCGTGGCTCATCGCGTACTACGTGCTCTTCGGGGTGGCGATGTCGGTCGCGGCGCACGCGACGGGCGGGCTCGAGGCGCCCATCCTCATCCACGCCGTCAACAACCTGCTGCTGCTGCTCGTCGCGGCCTTCGCCGGTCAGCTCGCGGAGGGCATCGATCGCAGCGCGGGGGCGGGCGGTCCGTTCATCCTGCTGCCGATCTTCGTCGTGCTCGCCGGGGCGGGCATCGCGTGGTGGTGGGCCCGGCGCAACCGCGTCGCGGCGACCGGGCAGAATCCCCCGAGCCACTACACCGCGTAACCTAGACCCCCGTGGCTCTCACTATCGGCATCGTCGGCCTGCCCAACGTCGGCAAGTCCACCCTGTTCAACGCGCTGACCAAGAACAGCGTGCTCGCGGCGAACTACCCGTTCGCGACGATCGAGCCGAACGTCGGCGTCGTCAACCTCCCCGACCCGCGCCTGGCGGTGCTCGCGGGCATCTTCGGCAGCGAGCGCATCCTGCCGGCGCCCGTGTCGTTCGTCGACATCGCGGGCATCGTCAAGGGCGCCTCCGTCGGTGAGGGGCTCGGCAACCAGTTCCTCGCCACGATCCGCGAGGCGGACGCGATCGCCGAGGTCGTGCGCGGCTTCGAGGACTCGGATGTCGTGCACGTCGACGGCAAGGTCGACCCGGCTGCCGATATGGAGACCATCAACACCGAGCTCGCGCTCGCGGACCTGCAGACCCTCGAGAAGGCCATCGGCCGCTACGAGAAGGAGGTCAAGGCGCGCAAGCTCGACCCGGCGGTGCTGGCTGCCGCCCTCGACGCCCAAGCCGTGCTCAACGCGGGCACGCCGCTGTCGGCCTCGAAGGTCGATCTCTCGCTCATCAAGGAGCTGGGCCTGCTCACCGCCAAGCCCTTCATCTATGTCTTCAACGTCGATGAGGCGGTGCTGACGGATGCCGCGCGCCGGGCATCCCTCGCGGCCCTCGTCGCCCCCGCCAAGGCCGTCTTCCTCGACGCGAAGCTCGAGTCCGAGCTCATCGACCTCTCGCCCGAGGATGCCGCGGAACTGCTGGCCTCGACCGGACAGGACGAGTCCGGCCTCGACCAGCTCGCGCGCATCGGCTTCGACACCCTCGGCCTCCAGACCTACCTCACCGCCGGGCCCAAGGAGGCCCGGGCCTGGACCATCGGCAAGGGCTGGAAGGCACCGCAGGCCGCGGGTGTCATCCACACCGACTTCGAAAAGGGCTTCATCAAGGCCGAGGTCATCGGCTTCGCGGATCTCGTGGCGGCGGGCTCGGTCGCCGAGGCCCGCGCCCGCGGGAAAGCTCGCATCGAGGGCAAGGATTACGTCATGCAGGACGGGGATGTGGTCGAGTTCCGGTTCAACGCGTAGTTCTCGCTGCCTATAGCGCATTCAGCGCGGCCATGATGCCGATCTCTTTGCGACCGAGGTCGTGACCGACGTCAGTCGTACACGCCTCGACGATGCCCGACTTCGAGCGCGAGGATCACCAGTTCCGCATCCAGCAGTTCGCACAGCACGCGATGGTCGCCGATGCGATACCGCCAGATTCCTGCGCGGTCGCCGGTGAGGCCCTTACCCCGGTCGCGCGGGTTATCGAGAGCCGCGACCTCGTCGAGGTAGTCGACGATCCGGCGTGCGACCTGCCGGTCGAGCTTCCGGAGCTGCCGCAAGGCCGTCTCCTGGTACTCGAGGCTATAGCCCAAGCTTGCGCCTCACGTCGACGGAGTTGTAGCGCCGCTCGGCGCGCTCGATCGCGGCAAGTGCGACGAGGTAGTCCGCGCGATCTTCCAGGAACTCATCGAGGGCCTGCTTGACGTAGTAGCTCTTGCTGCGCCCGGTCTCTTCGGACAGCTGCTGCAACGCAGACTCCTGCTCGACCGACAGCCTCACTGACAGCATGTGCTTACCTCCCGGGAAGAGTGTACTACATGTATGACATGATTGTCCCTCCCTGCAGGGGGATGCTCCGCTCGCTGCGCGATCGCGAACAAGTGCTCGGTCTCCTCGCAGACCTCCCCTCGACGCCGGTGGCGACGCATGCAGAAACACTCAGATTCGTCGAGGCGAATCACCTGTACGGCGAGGGGCTGAGCCCGGTCGATGCCCACCTGCTCGCATCCGTGGTTCTCGCCCCCGGAACGCAACTGTGGACAAGGGACGAGCGGTTGATGGCTGCGGCCCGCCGGCTCGGGGTCGGTCGAGTCTGGGGCAAACGGCAACCGTGTGCATCCACTCCTCCACACACTGCTCTTCGCGCGCCAAACTGCGGATAAATAGCACTCTGAACAGCAGGTTCTGCGCACACGAATGTCGGTGGCCCCTGCTTGACTGTGTCCATGGAACCTCTCCTGCTCGACCAGGCGAACGCCGACATCCGCGTCGAGTTCGGCATGGCCGAGGCCGAGGTGGCCCAGCGCGCGCAGTGGCGGGCGTCGGCGGAGGTGTTCCGCGCGATCGATGCGACCCTGCGGGAAGCCGCGGCGCATCCCGAGGTCTTCATCGACGCGGCGATGCTGCGCGGGGATGCGGTCGAGTTCGCCGAGCGCGCCGCCGCGGCCGACCTGGCGGTGCGACTGAATCTCGCCGAGGCCACGGTCCGCGCCCACGGCAACGTGGCGAGCGCGCTGCGGGAGCGGCTGCCCCTGCTCTGGGCATGGTTCACCGAGGGCGAGGTCTCCACGCAGAACGCCCGCGAGTCCGCGGCGATCGTCGTCGAGCTGCCCGCCCAGGTCTGGGCGCCGTTCGAGAACCAGATCCTGGATGCCGCGCGCACCCTCGCTCCCGCCCGATTCCGCACCCGTGCGCGAGCCGCCCGCGAGAAGCTGCACGCCGACACCCTCACCGAACGTCACGAGGCCGCCGAACTCCAGCGCGGGGTGTGGACCGAGGCCGACCGCGACGGCATGGGCTGGCTGCACGCTCGACTGTCGAGCGCGTCCCTCGCGATGGTCAGCGCTCATCTCGACGGGGTCGCGTTCGACCTGTTCACCGCCGCTGACGAAGAGCGCACGATGGCGCAGTTGCGAGCTGACGCGCTCGTCGACCTGCTCACGGGAACCGGCGAGCAGAAGCCGGGGGTCACCGTCGCACTGACCGTCCCCGTGCTGAGCCTGCTGGGGCACTCGAGCGCGCCTGCCATCCTCGAGGGCGTCGGCCCCATCGACCTCGACACCGCCCGCCGACTGTGCGCCACCGCGCCGTCGATCACGCGGCTGCTGACCGACCCGATCACGGGTGCGGTGCTGCACATGGATCCGCGCCAGTACCGGCCTTCGGCGGCGCTGAAGCGCTGGCTCGCGATCCAGCAGGTCACCTGCGACTTCCCGGGCTGCGGCCGTCGCGCCGCCCAGTGCGACCTCGACCACACCGTTGCCTGGGCCGATGGCGGGCTCACCGCCGCCGACAACCTCAGCCACCGATGCCGAATGCACCACACGATGAAGCACCAGACCAGGTGGCGGGTGGATCGGCCACCCGGGTCGGAACGGGCGGTGTGGACCAGCCCCACCGGCCACCGCCGAGAAGCCGACCCGCCGCCGTTCTAGCACTTTCGTACGCGAGAGCCCGATGCAGATACCAGAGTGATACCATCGGTATTCATGGCGATGACTCTCCGGCTGACCGAGGAGCAGGACCGCACCCTCGCGCTCCTCGCTGAAGCCCAGGGCGTGAGCAAGCAGGAGGCGACGGTGCGCGCGATCGCCGACGCTGCCGCCCGGCACGTGCGCGCGGAACGGGTCTCGGCGCTCTCATCGAGCGGTCGGGAGCGGTACGCCGCGCTCCTCGACCGCCTGGCGCAGTGACCTTCGAGTACATCACGCTCGAGGATCTCCTTGCCCTGACCGTCGACCTCGGTGTGCCGGCGGTGCGTGATCTCGGCTTGCTGGACGCGGCAGCGCAGCGGCCCAGAACCACCCTGTACGGACGGGATGCCTACGAGAGCATCCACGAGAAGGCCGCGGTGCTGCTCGAGTCGTTGACCCGCAACCACGCCCTCGCCGACGGGAACAAACGATTGGGCTGGTTGGCGATCTACGTCTTCTACGGGCTCAACGGCATCCACCTCGATGCACCGGATGACGCCGCACATGACCTCGTGATCGCCGTCTCGACCGGGGCGATCGACTACCGGGCCGCCGCCGGGCGACTCGAACGGTGGACATCGCTAGGGTGATCCCATGAACGACTATCAGATGCTGGAGATGGGCGGCCTCGACGAGTGGCGGGCCCACTTCGGCGGTTTCCGCCCGACGACCTCCCGCGAGGGCCGGCGGGTCATCGATCACGACATCGCCATGCAGTACATCGGCATGACCGCCAACTCCTTCGAGCCGGGGGAGCAGGCGGGCTACTGGCACAGCCATTCGCGCATCGAGGAGCTCTACGTGTTCCTCGAGGGCCGCGGCCAGATGGGGCTCGACGACGAGGTGGTCGATGTCGGTCCCGGGTCGGTCGTGCGTGTCGGGCAGGGCGTGTGGCGCACGTGGCGGTGTCTCCCGGATAGCGCCGAGGGACTGCGTTGGCTCTGCATCCGCGCCGGCGGCGTGGAGTTGCCGCACCTTCCGGATGACGCCGAGCGTGACGAGGAGCGGCCCTCTCCCTGGTAGCGGTGCTACCCGGCGTTGTCCTCCTCGACGGTGCTGCGCAGGCTGCGCACCTCCTCGACGATCGCGTCGACGTTCTCGGGCACGGCCAGAGCGCACGCCTCGAGTTCGTCCCGGATCTCGAGGGTGAGACCCTCCTTGCCGTCAGAGTGGGCGGCCGCGACGGTTCCGCTCCTGACGACGTTGTTCTCCTCGTCCTGCGACTCCTGCTGGAGCTCGGGGACCTCCGAGCAGATGTGGTACACGGTGCCCTGGGGGGTCCAGAAGACCTCGTCGCCGCCGGTGAGCTCTCCGACGATGGCGGTGTACTCGTCGACCTGACCCTCGTTGGCGATCATCTCGGCGGTGTTCTCCTCCACCGACGGCGGGTTCCACGAAACCCCGAACAGGCCGGCGATGACGAGCAGACCGATGGCGATGCCGCCGGCGATGCCCTTCTGCTTGCCGTCCATGTCCTTGTTCAGGAAGATCAGGATGATCAGCGGGAGGAAGGCGATCACCGTGATGATCAGCCCCAGCTGGTTCTGCACGAAGAACCGGAACTTGTCGGACTTCTTGGCCGGGTCGTAGCGGTTGGCCCGCTTCCACAGCAGGGAGCCGACGATCGCGAGGATGGCGATCACGACGAGTGCGCCGATCAGCGCCCACAGGAACCAGCTCTGCGATGTGTCCTGCCTCAGCAGCCAGAAGATGGCGAAGGCCTCGGCGCCGATGGCGAGCGCCCAGAGCACCGCCGCGATGACCCGCAGCGTGGTGGCCTTGCCCTTCGACTCCGCGGTCGGCTTCCACTGCGCCGCACCCTCGCGAGCGACCGGCGTTTCCGCCTCGACGTGTACGACCTTCTTCTCGCTCTTGCTCGCCACAGCCATCCTCCCCGCTCGGTTGTCGGCACGAGCATAGTGGAGGCGCTGGTCGCCGGGCTGGCGCCCAGCCCGCGCTGATAGCCTCGCCCCATGAGTACGCACGGCCAACCCGGCGAACCCATCAAGCCGATCATCCTCGACGGTGCCCGATCCTCCGGAGGCTCCCGGCCGGTCTCGGAGCACCGCGTGGTGAGCGGCGGTCTGCGGATGCGCGAGCCGAGCCGTTCGCACGCTGCACTGCGCGGCGCGGTCGCCGCCCTCCTCATCCTCTCGGGCATCGGCAACTTCATCGTCGCGACGGGGTTCCCGGGCAACGCGCCGGTCGAGTCGCTCTTCATGTTCCTGCTGTCGGTCGACCTGTTCCTCGCGGCGGGGATCCTCATCGTGTTCGCGGTGCTCGCGGCGGTGCGGCGCAGCGTGCCGGTGCTTCCGGAGCGCACATCCCCGCTCTCGGTCGCCGCGCTGGCCCTCTCCGTGGTCGCGTTCACGGCGTGGGCGCTGTTCGGCCTGGCACCGGCGCTCGGCGCGTTCGGTTCGGGCGAGCCGGTGCGCTATATGACGCTCGTCGGCGTGCTCGTGTTCTTCGGCGTCCCGTGGATCCTCGGGATGGTGTTCGGTGCGATCTCCCTGCGCAGCGGCGGCCCGCGTACGGCGCTGTTCGGCGGCCTCGGGCTCGGCCTCGGACTGCTGCTGGTCATCGCGGTGCTGACCGCGACGATCCTCTACGGCATGGGACTCACCGACTGATCGCCCGGCGTTGCTAAGCTGGCGCCACAACAGAACATCGGGCCGCAACACGACGCGGGAGAGCCGGGCTGCTGTGCAGTCGACAGCACGATGCCCGGCACCGAAGGAGCAAGCCTCCCCGCCAATCTCTCAGGTTCATGTACCGCGTCGGACTGGCCACTCTGGAAAGCGCGTTCGAGCCACATGGGCGCCGCCGTCGGTGAAAGCGTGCAGCCCGCGCGAAACTCTCAGGCACCAATGACAGAGGGGGAGTTCAACCGCAGCCCAGCGCTCAGGAGAACTCCGTGACCGAAGCCCCACCGCCCGATGTGAAGCGATCGCCCCTGCACGCCGTGCACGAGGCGGCCGGCGCGAGCTTCACCGACTTCGCGGGCTGGCTCATGCCCGTGCGCTACAGCTCCGACCTCGCCGAGCACCACGCCGTGCGCACCGCCGCCGGCATCTTCGACATCTCGCACATGGCCGAGTTCACGATCGAGGGACCGGATGCCGCGGCCTACCTCGACCATGCCCTCGCCGGGCGTCTGAGCGCCATCGCGATCGGCCAGGCCAAGTACACCCTCATGCTCACGGAGGACGGCGGCATCGTCGACGATCTCATCGTCTACCGGCAGGCCGATGAGGAGTTCCTCATCATCGCCAACGCGGGCAACCACGACCCTGTGCTCGCCGAGCTGCGGGTGCGCGCCGCGGGCTTCCGCGTCACGGTCGTCGACATCAGCGACGACATCGCCCTCATCGCGGTGCAGGGTCCGGCGGCGCTCGCCGTGCTGAAGGCCACCCCGTCGCTGACCGCCCCGGGCCTCGATGAGCTCGGGTACTACCGGCACCTCGACGGCACCTTCGAGGGCATCCCGCTCTTCGTCGCCCGCACGGGCTACACGGGGGAGGACGGCTTCGAGCTCTACCTCCCGGCGGATCGCGCGGTCGCGCTCTGGACCGCCCTCATGGCAGCCGGCACCCCCCTCGGCCTCGTCCCCGCCGGTCTGGCGAGCCGCGACACCCTGCGGCTCGAGGCGGGCATGCCGCTGTACGGTCACGAGCTCGGACTCGACATCGTCCCCGAGCAGGCTGGCCTCGGTCGCGTCGTGGCGGTGGAGAAGGAGTCCTTCGTCGGCAAGCGGGTGATCGAGGCGGGACCGGGCGAGGACGCCCGCGTGCTCGTCGGGCTCGCCTCGGAGGGCAAGCGCGCGGGCCGGGCCGGCTACGCGGTGCTCTCCGGGGACACGGTCGTCGGCGAGGTCACGAGCGGGGCGCTGTCCCCGACGCTGGGTCATCCGATCGCGATGGCCTACGTGGACCGCGCGGTGAGCGCGG
>JBAQPI010000238.1:0-16791 GCA_049305635.1 Rhodoglobus sp.
GGGCCGGCCTCGAGCACCGCGGTCGGCAGGTCGTTCTCGGGCTGCTCGGAACGCCAGAACGCCTGCATGCGGGCCTCCTCGAGCAGGCGCAGCATCTCGGCGTTGTTGACGTGCCCGTAGGCGTCGAGATCCGACCAGCGCAGCGTGACCGGGAGGTGCAGGCGCACGCTTAGTCCCTCGTCAGCTTGCGATACGCGCTGCGGTGCGGCTTCGCGGCCTCGGGGCCGAGGCGCTCGATCTTGTTCTCCTCGTACGCCTCGAAGTTGCCCTCGAACCAGTGCCAGTTGCTCGGGTTCGCATCCGTGCCCTCCCAGGCGAGGATGTGGGTGGCGATCCGGTCGAGGAACCACCGGTCGTGGGTGATCACCACGGCGCACCCGGGGAACTCGAGCAGGGCGTTCTCGAGGCTGGAAAGCGTCTCGACGTCGAGGTCGTTGGTCGGCTCATCCAGCAGCAGCAGGTTGCCGCCCTCCTTGAGGGTGAGGGCGAGGTTGAGGCGGTTGCGCTCACCGCCGGAGAGCACCCCCGCCTTCTTCTGCTGGTCTGGCCCCTTGAAGCCGAACTGGCTCACGTAGGCGCGGGAGGGGATCTCGGTCTTGCCGACCGTGATGTAGTCGTGCCCGCCGGAGACGACCTCCCACAGCGTCTTGGTCGGATCGATGCCGCCCCGGCTCTGGTCGACGTAGGAGATCTTGACCGTCTCGCCGATCTTCAGCTCCCCGCCGTCGAGCGGCTCGAAGCCCACGATGGTCTTGAACAGGGTCGTCTTGCCCACGCCGTTGGGGCCGATGATGCCGACGATGCCGTTGCGCGGCAGCGTGAAGCTCAGGTGATCGATGAGCACGCGGTCGCCGAAGCCCTTCTTGAGGTTCTTCGCGTCGATGACCTGGGAACCCAGGCGGGGACCGACCGGGATGACGATCTCCTCGAAGTCGAGCACGCGGGTCTTCTCGGCCTCGTTCGCCATCTCCTCGTAGCGCGCGAGCCGGGCCTTCGACTTGGCCTGGCGGCCCTTGGCGTTGCTGCGCACCCACTCGAGCTCGCCGGCGAGGCGCTTGGCGAGCTTGGCGTCCTTCTTGCCCTGCACCTCCAGTCGCTGCGACTTCTTCTCGAGGTAGGTGGAGTAGTTGCCCTCGTAGGGGTAGAGGTGCCCGCGATCGACCTCGGCGATCCACTCGGCGACGTGGTCGAGGAAGTACCGGTCGTGGGTGACGGCGAGCACGGCGCCAGGGTACTTGGAGAGGTGCTGCTCGAGCCACAGCACGCTCTCGGCATCGAGGTGGTTGGTGGGCTCGTCGAGCAGCAGCAGGTCGGGCTTCTGCAGCAGCAGCTTGGTGAGTGCGACGCGGCGCTTCTCGCCGCCGGAGAGGTTGACGACGGGCTCGTCAGGCGGGGGCGTGCGCAGCGCGTCCATGGCCTGCTCGAGCTGGGAGTCGAGGTCCCAGGCGTCGGCCGCGTCGATCTCCTCCTGCAGCGTGCCCATCTCGGCGAGCAGGGCGTCGAAGTCGGCGTCGGGCTCGGCCATCGCCAGGCCGATCGCGGCGTGCCGGTCGACCTTGGCCTTGATCTCGGCGACGCCCTCCTGCACGTTCTCCAGCACCGTCTTCGACTCGTCCAGCGCGGGCTCCTGCATGAGGATGCCGACCGTGTAGCCGGGGCTGAGCTTCGCCTCGCCATTGGAGGGGGTGTCGAGCCCGGCCATGATCTTGAGGATCGTGGACTTGCCCGCCCCGTTCGGACCGACGACCCCGATCTTGGCGCCGGGCAGGAACGACATGGTCACGTCATCGAGGATGACCTTGTCACCGACCGCTTTTCGGGCGCGCACCATGGAGTAGATGTATTCGGCCATGGTGCCATTCTACGGAGCGGCTACCAGTCGATCGGACGCTGCAATCCCACGAGGCACCGCCCCGTTCCGAGCACGGGCTGCAGGTCGCCGCGGTAGTACGAGGGCGCGAACTGGCCGATGAGGCACTCGTCGCCGATGCGCACCGACACGATGATCGAGTCCGCGGGAATGCCGAGCGCGGTGGAGTCGTAGGTGACCTCCATGTCGGCCTTGATGAAGCCGGCCGCCGCGAGAGTGTCGACGATCGTCTGGCCGTCCGACTTGCCGGCTGCGGCCTGCAGGGCCGCGTTCGTGGCGTCGAAGAACTGCCGGTTCGCCGCCGCCGACTGCCCCGGACGCAGCACCGGGTTGAGGTCGTTGGTGACGCTCGTGGGGCTCACGGACGGGGTCGGGGTGGCCGTCGGCGTGGGCATCGGGGCGCCCTGCACGCACCCCGCGAGCGCGGCGAGCGCCAAAGCGGTGATCGTCGCGCCGAGCGCCACCCGCGTCCGAGAGCTGGGCATGGTTCCCTTCGTGCGGTCTTGCGACCGGTCAGGGAGATTCTACGGCTGAGCCGGGCTCAGTACGGCAGCGCGGCGAGAGGCTCCACCGTCGACGCGGCGGCCGGCTCGGGCGTCGGCTCCGCGGCCGGCTGGGTCACCGGCTCCGACTCCTGCTCCCCTGATCCGGCCTCGCTCGCCTTCGGCACCGCGCTCGCCGAGACGCTGCGGCTGAACTTGGAGGTTCCCCACAGGAGGTCGTGGCCGATCGCATCCGCCTCGACATCGATGTTGAGGCCCTTGCGCTCGCCGCTGTCCCACTCGCGGATGCGCAACCGGCCCGTGACGAGCACGCGGTCGCCCTTGTCGAGGGACCCTGCGGCGTGGATCGCGAGCTGGCGGAACGAGGTGATCGTGTACCAGTTGGTGTCGGCGTCGATCCAGCGCTCCTGCGACCGGTCGAAGCGACGCTGGGTCGAGGCGAGGCGGAACGTGGTGATGGCCAGTCCCTCGCTCGTGACGATGTGGCGCGGGGCGGTGGCCACGAGGCCGGTGATCGTGATGGTGTCGGACATGAGCAGCCTCCTGTGCTGGATCGGATGGTGCGGACCCCGGGTGCGGCGCTCGTGCCGGGAAGCCGCCCCGGGATCCGTCGCTCCAGTGTCGCCAGCCCACGCCCGTCGCCCACGCGACAGCGGCCCGCTTGGGGAGGAGCGGCGCCCCGAGCGGTCAGTGTGGAGTGGATTCAGTGCTCGCGGAACTCCGGCCAGTCGGAGCCGGCGGGGAGGGCCGCGTGCAGCGCGCCCTTGGCGGCGTCGAGGGCGCCGAAGGTGCCGCGGGGCGACGCATCCCCCAGCACTTTGAAGGTGAATCCGTCGGTCGTGCGGTGGATGGAACCCACCGCGCCGTTCGGCCCGAAGGCCACCCAGGTCTGCCCGGTCAGTGCGGTCTCACTCATGCCAGCGACGCTACGCCCGGGACCACCGGGTGGGGAAGACTCTCCCAGCGATCACAAAGCGAGCACGTACTCCGCGAACGATTTGCGGACCTTGTTGACCTTCGGCAACGCGACGGCCATGCAGTAGCCCTGGCCCGGGTTCTTGGCGAAGAAGTCCTGGTGGTACTCCTCGGCGCGGTAGTATGCGCCGAGCGGCTCGATCGTGGTCACGATGCCGCCGTCCCAGTACTCGGCGGCGCGGTCGCGGGCGGCCTCGAAGAGCGCCTTCTGCGCGTCATCCGCCGGGAACATCGCCGAGCGGTACTGCGTGCCCACGTCGTTGCCCTGCCGGTTGAGCTGACGCGGGTCGTGCAGGCTGAAGAACACGTCGAGGATGACCTCGTCGGGGATGACCTCGGGGTCGAAGGTGACGGCGACGGCCTCGGCGTGACCGGTCGTGCCGGTGCAGACGGCCTCGTAGGAGGGGTGGACGGTCGTGCCGCCGATGTACCCGGAGACGACGTCGGTCACACCCCTGAGGGTGCGGTAGACGGCGTCGAGGCACCAGAAGCAGCCGCCGGCGAGGACGAAGGTGTGCATGGGGTGAGCCTACTTTCACTGGAGGGGATGCGGTGGGGCCACCACGGAGAACAACCGTTCCACCGACGACGGCATTCCCTAGGCTGGGCGACGTGGGATACCTCTTCGGCTTGCTCGCCGCGCTGCTGTTCGGGGCCAACGGCAGCGTCACCAAGGTCGTCATCGAGAGCGGGCTGAGCCCGACCCAGGTCACGCAGTTCCGCACCCTCGGCACCTTCCTCATCTCGGGCGCGATCCTGCTCATCGTCGATCGCTCGGCGTTTCGCCTGCCGCTCAGGCAGGTCGGGATCATGGCGGTGCTCGGCGTCGCCGGCGTCGCCCTGTTGCAGGTCACCTACGCCTACGCGGTGCAACTGTTGCCGGTGGGCATCGCCCTGTTGTTCGAGTACCTCGCGGTGCTCGTCGTCGCCCTCGTCGCGTTCCTGTTCCTCAAGGAGCGGGTGCGCGCCAGGCTGTGGATCGCAATCGGTCTCGTGCTCGCCGGCCTCGTGCTCGTGGCTCAGGTCTGGGCGAGCGACCTCGACCCGCTTGGCGTGATCATGGCGCTCGCCGCCGCGGCGACGCTGTCCGTCTACTTCCTCGTCGGCGAGCGGCAGGTGAGCGCGACGAGTCCCCTCGCCGTCGCCTTCTGGACGAGCGGGTTCGCCGCCGCGTTCTGGGCCTTCTTCAGCGGATGGTGGGCGATCGATCCCGCGATCCTGGTGCGCGAGACCTCCCTCACCGGCAACCTCGCGGGTGTCGTGCTGCCGCTCTGGGTGCCGCTGGCCTGGCTCGTGGTGTTGGGCTCGTTCCTGCCGTTCCTGTTGTCGTTCTCGGCGATCGGGCGGCTCAAGGCGACCGCGGCGGGCGTGCTCGCCTCCTCCGAGGTCGTCTTCGCGTTCGCGGTGGCGTGGCTCTGGCTCGGCGAACGGCTCGGACCGATCCAGCTCGTGGGGGCCGCGGTCGTGCTCGCGGGCATCGTGCTCGCCCAGACCTCCCGCAGCGGACGGGTGGTGGATGCGGACCTCGCACTGCCGAATCCGGATGTCGGTGGTCGAACATAGCTTCGAATGTGCAAGCATCGCACAAGGAGAGGATCGACCGTGACCGTTCTTGACTTCGCCCCGCCGCACACCCCCGCGCGCAACGGCGTCGCCGTCGTGCAGCTGCATGACGACCTCTGGCGCGTGACCCGCACGGACGGGGAGGTGCTCGGCTACATCGATCGCTGCAGCACGGCGTCCGGCGACCGGTTCACCGCCAGGCGGATGCTGCGGCGCCAGCGCAGGTTCCTCGCGATCGGCGAATTCTGGCGCTTCGACGACGCCATGGAGTGCTTCCGGTTCTGAGCCCTGCGTTCCGCCGACGCGCCTGTCGCTGCGATCGAGCGCACGTGGCCGGGGTTACAGTGCCTGCATGATCGTGGACTGGTGGAACGACATCGTCAGATGGGTTGGCTCCGACGACGGCTGGCAGATCGTGAGCGGAGCGATCCTGCCCTTCCTCGCGATCCTCATCGCGGGACTCCTGGCCGCCGCGATCGCGCGCGGCTCGACCAAGCGGCTCATCGCCCAGCAGGATCGCCAGCACAAGGCGGCTGCCGTGGCATCCCTCATCACCGCCGGTCGCAAGGCGGCGACCTGGGCCGCCCTCGCCGCGTCGGAGAAGGATCACTTCGACCACATGGCGAGCGAGGCCGAGGTACGCGTGCGGCTGCTTCCGGTCTACGGCGCCGGCCTCGCGGCCGACTGGGCGGCCCACCGCCTCGCGGCGCTGCGTCACAACTCGGCGAACTTCAGCTTCCAGGCCGAACAGGACCTCGTCGACCTGCAGGACGGCCTCATCGCGTGGCAGAACAAGCCCCGCAAGGCGCGGCGCCTGTTCGCCCAGGACCTCGCCGCCTGGAAGTACGAGACCCCGAGCGCCGAGGACGAACTCGTCGCCAAGCAGCGCGAGTGGGCCGCACAGCAGGCCGGGGCCGCAGTGCCGGCCGAACGTTAGTCCGCGCCCGGGCCGGTGCCGGGTCGCCACGACCACGGCGCGCTCACCCCCGGATACGTCCCCCCGGAGGGATTCGAACCCCCGACCATGCGGGTAGAAACCGCGTGCTCTGTCCACTGAGCTACGGGGGGGAGGACCTGCTGCGGCCCCAGAATAGCGCGTCGAGCGCTCAGACCGCCTTGGCGAGCGCCACGAGCACCTGGTTGAGCGTCGGCGCCCCTTCGGCGCGGAAGACCTCCGTGCCGTCGTCCGCGGCGATGATCACGGTGGGGGTGAGCCGGATGCCGTCGGCCTGCGCCCTGGCCTCGTCGCGCGCGACATCCAGTTCGACCACGGACGCCGTCGGCACGAGTCTCGACGCCTCAGCGAGCACCGAGCGCGTGAGCATGCACGGCTCACAGAACGCCGAGGAGTAGAACGCGACCTTCACGACAGGTCCAACGCCGGCGGTGCGCCCGGGATTCCCCTAGTCGTCGTTGCGGTCCTCGAGCGCCTCGATCGGGTCGCTGTCGGCCTGGTCCCACGTGTAGGTGACCTGCACCTGCTCGCCGACCTGCTTGGCGACCGGTGAGACGTAGTCGAGCTGCGTCTCCTTTCCGTCGAACGCCGCGATCACCGTGAGCTCGGACTCCCACGTGCCGTCGGTGGAGATGCGCCTGTCCGACTGGCCGTCGTACGGACCGCCGGAGTAGAACACGATGTACTCGTCGCCCTTGGCGAGGGTGGGGTTTTCGCTCATGAGACCAGTCCTACCAGATGACCGGGCATCGTCCGCCGATAGATTCATCGCGCTATATAAGTCGATTATGCTTTCAGGATGACGCACGCCGACATTCTGGAGACCCTCCTGGTCGCCACCAACCGCCTCACCCGAGCCTCTGCGCAGACGACCGGCAGCTCGGTCATCTCGGCCGCATGGACGACGCTCTCGATGCTGATGACCGACGGGCCGCACCGCAACGGCGAGCTCGCTCGCATCGCACGCATCAGCCAGCCCGGCATGACGAAGGTGCTCCACGAGCTCATCGCCCAGGGTTGGGCCAGGCGCACGGCAGACCTGGGCGACTCCCGCGCCTGGCTCATCGACATCACCGAGGATGGCAGGGCAGCACTGCTCGCGTGGCGCTCCGAGCTCGCCGCCACGATGATGCCGTCGTTCGCGGACCTCGGCGAGGAGGACTGGGCGGCCCTACGCAGGGCAGCCGAGATCATGTCCTCGCGGACGGCGATGGTGGCGGCGTGAACGGCGCGACCAGCGGGAACGAGCGCACCAGCATCCTGCGCCAGCCCCGGCAGGTCTGGGCGATCGCGTTCGCGTGCGTCGTCGCGTTCATGGGCATCGGGCTCGTGGACCCGATCCTGCCCGTGATCGCCGAGCAGCTCGAGGCGACACCGACGGAGGCCGAGCTGCTGTTCACCAGCTACCTGCTCGTCACCGGCCTCGCGATGCTGTTCACGAGCTATGTCTCCAGCCGCATCGGCCCCAAGCGCACGCTGCTCTGGGGGCTCGGCCTCATCGTGGTGTTCGCGCTGCTCGCCGCGCTCGGCCAGAGCGTGGACGCCGTCATCGCGTTCCGCGCGGGCTGGGGCCTGGGCAACGCGCTCTTCATCTCGACGGCGCTCGCGACCATCGTCGGCGCGGCGAGCGGTGGCGTCGATTCGGCCATCGTGCTCTACGAGGCGGCCCTGGGCCTGGGCATCGCGATCGGGCCGCTGCTGGGTGGCCTGCTCGGCTCGATCAGCTGGCGTGGGCCGTTCTTCGGCACCGCCGCGCTCATGGCGGTCGGTTTCATCGCGATCGTGACACTGCTGAGGGGCGAGGACAGGTCGACGCTGCAACCCACGAGGCTCACCGCGTCGATCCGCGCGCTCGGCAACCCGGCGCTAGCGCTCCTGGCGGGCGCGGCCTTCTTCTACAACATCGGCTTCTTCATCCTGCTGGCCTACACCCCGTTCCCGCTCGGCTTCAACGCGATGGGCATCGGCCTGACCTTCTTCGGCTGGGGCCTGGGGCTCGCGATCACGAGCGTGTGGGTCGCCCCGATCCTCACCGCCCGGATGTCGCGCACACTCGTCATCTCGATCGCGCTGCCGCTGCTCGC
Source organism: Rhodoglobus sp. (assembly GCA_049305635.1). Taxonomy (GTDB): domain Bacteria; phylum Actinomycetota; class Actinomycetes; order Actinomycetales; family Microbacteriaceae; genus Rhodoglobus. The sequence goes on from JBAQPI010000238.1 coordinate 7,951, forward strand.
CGCCGACCTCATCGTCGCGGGCAGCCTCATCGAGCAGCCCGCGGCGCTCGTGACGTGCGTGATCGTCGGAGGCCTGGTGCTCGGGGTGCTCAACACCGTGCTCACGGAACTCGTGATGGGCGCCACCGACCTTCCACGCTCGGTCGCCTCGTCGTCGTACTCCGCCGTGCGGTTCCTCGGCGGCGCCGCCGCCCCGCCCCTCGCGACCGAACTCGCCCATATCTTCGATGCCGCCACCCCCTACTACGTCGGGGCGGGCTCGGTGATCGTGGCGACCCTCATCGTGGTCCTGGGTCGCCGCCGCCTGCAGCGCGCCGACCACCCCGGTCACGAGACCGCGCTCGCGGAGGCGGAGGCGATCACCGCTGGCGACGCGGGCTGAGCCACGAGCGGTGTATCGCGGGGGAACTCTGGGTGCACATCCGGTGATGCCACCACGTTGTCGGTCGTCGGCCCGCGCCGCCCCGACACACTGGTCAGGTGAGCCTCAGCCAATGGCACCGCTACGTCGCACTCGGTGACTCGATCACCGAGGGCTTCTGCGACCCGATCGTCGGCTCGGGCGAGCCGTGGTTCGGCTGGGCGGACCGGCTCGCGACGATCCTCGACGGCAATGCGCGGCTGCGCGGCAACCCCTTCGAGTATGCCAACCTCGGGGTGCGGGGCCGGCGGGTGCGGCACGTGGTCGAGGAGCAGGTGCCGCGGGCGATCGAGCTGCAGGCCGACCTGGTCTCCGTGCTCATCGGGGGCAACGACCTCATGGCACCGAAGGCCGACCCGGACGAGCTCGCCGCGGAGGTGGAGAGCGGCGTCGCGCAGCTGCGCGCCGGCGGGGCCGACGTGCTGCTTGCGACGTGCTTCGACCCGCAGTTCGCGTTCTTCCTGCGGCCGTTCCGCGGCAGGGCGGCCGTGTTCAACGCGAACCTGTGGAGCATCGCCCGCACCCACGGCACGTTCACCCTCGACCTGTGGGGCGCTCGCGAACTGCAGTCCCCCGACATGTGGGCCGAGGATCGCGTTCACCTGACCCCGGCCGGGCATCGAGTGCTCGCGAGCCGGGCCGCCCACGCGCTCGGCGTGCCGTACTACGAGTTCGGCACCCGTCCATCCCCCGTCGATCCGCCGCGACCACTCGGCACGCTCGGATGGATGAGCCGCCACGCCCTGCCCTGGATCGGCCGCCGCCTGCGCCGCCGCTCCACCGGCGACGGGCGGGACCCCAAGCTCCCGCGCCTGATCGCCATCACCCCCTCGCAGTAGACTGCGGTCCATGGCTTCAAGCTCGGACCTGCTCGTCTGGATCGACTGCGAGATGACCGGGCTGGATGTCTCGATCGATGAGCTCGTCGAGGTCGCCGTGGTCATCACCGACTACGATCTGGTCGCCGTCGACCCCGGGTTCCAGGTCGTGATCAAGCCCGACCAGGCCGCCCTCGACAACATGGGAGAGTTCGTCACGGCGATGCACCGCGAGTCCGGACTGCTCGCCGACATCCCGAACGGCGTCTCGCTGGCCGACGCCGAGTTCGCGGTGAACGAGTACATCCTGAAGCACGTGCCGACGCCGCAGTCCGCGCCGCTGGCCGGCAACACGATCGGCACCGACCGCACCTTCCTGGCCAAGTACATGCCCAGGGTCGACGCCCACCTGCATTACCGCAGCATCGACGTCTCCTCCATCAAGGAGCTCTCGCGGCGCTGGTTCCCGCGGGTGTACTTCAACGCCCCGGCCAAGGACGGCGGGCACCGGGCTCTCGCGGACATCCGCGAGTCGATCCGCGAACTGGCCTACTACCGCGCGGCGGCCTTCGTGCCGGAGCCCGGCCCGTCGACCGAACAGGTGCAGGGCATTTCCGCCGAGGTCGTGACCAGGTTCACGGCGAGGCTGTAATACACTTGTCGTCGCTGCGTCGCAGCGCATGGTGGTCGTAGCTCAGTTGGTAGAGCGCTGGCTTGTGGTGCCGGATGCCGCGGGTTCGAGTCCCGTCGATCACCCCAGGAGGTACCGGTGGTCGAGTTCGTCGAGAGTCCCGTGGAGGAACTCGACCGGCTCGACCAGCGGGACTCGGCGTGGGTCACCATCGTGTGGAACGACCCGGTCAACCTCATGACGTACGTCAGCTACGTGTTCCGCAGCTACTTCGGCTACCCGGCGCCGGAGGCTCAGCGGCTGATGCTGCTCGTGCACACCGAGGGGCGCGCGGTCGTGGCATCCGGTGGCCGCGAGGAGATGGAGCGCCACGTCGAGGCCATGCACGACTTCGGGCTGTGGGCGACGCTCACCAAGGGCGGGGCATGATCCCGTTCGCGCCGGATAGCGGGGGCGTCACCGCCCGGTTCACCGGCGACGAGGCGGCGGTGCTGCGCGATCTCGCCGACCAGCTCGTGGCGATGCTCCTGGACCGCGGCGCCGAGGTGACGGCGGACCCGGCATCCCTGCTGTTCGCGCAGGCCGGCATCGGCGGTGGCGAGCACCTCCCGCTCGACCCGGCGCTCGCGCGCCTGCTGCCGGACGCCTACCTGGAGGACCCGGAGGCGGCATCCGAGCACCGGCATCTCACCGAGCGCGGACTCATCGATCGCAAGGTGCGCAACGCGCAACGGCTCGCCCATGACCTCGTCTCCGAGCGCAGCCCCGTCGTGGTGCGCCTCGACGAGTCCGCGGTGCAGTCGTGGCTGCGCACCCTCACCGACCTGAGGCTGACCCTCGCGGCGCGGCTGGAGATCGTCGAGGACGGCGACGAGGGCCGCATCGATGACGAGAACGACGCGGCGATGCTCGCCGTCTACGACTGGCTAGGGTACCTGCAGGGTTCGCTCGTGGAGTGCGTCTCGGCTTCGCTCGACGACCGGGGCGAGCCGGATGCCTGAACTCAGCCCCGAGGAGTTCGAGCGCCTCGTCGTCGCCGAGCTCGACCTGCTGCCAGACGACATGGTGGACGGGCTCGACAACGTCGTGTTCGTGACCGAGGACCGTCCGGAGGACGGTTCCCTCGACCTGCTCGGGCTGTACGAGGGCGTGGCGCTCACGGATCGCGGACAATACGGGTTCGGGGAGCTGCCGGATCGCATCGTCCTGTTCCGCGAACCGCTCCTGGAGATCGCCGAGGACCTCGACGACCTCAGGGACCAGATCCACGTGACCCTCGTGCACGAGATCGCGCACTTCTACGGCATCGACGACGATCAGCTGCACGAACTGGGCTGGGGCTGATCTCAACCCCGCCGTGGCCCTGGGGCGTCGTGGCGGTGTGACCTACACTGGCCCCAACGGAAGGCAGCCCATGATCATCCGCATCGCCGCAGCGCCCCTCGCCCTCGCGCTCACGCTCGCGCTCACCGGCTGCGCCGTCGGGACCCCCACTCCGGCCGACGACGACACCGCCTGCCTGACCGGACAGATCTGGCAGCTCGACGTGCAGGACAGCGCGAGTCAACTCGCCGAGAACCTCTCGAGCAACGGCATCGAGGTCCTCTCCTCGGAGGGCGTCGGCTCGCACCGCATGACCTTCACGGCCGACGGGTTGGTCTCCTCCGACATCGATGTCACGTACACCATCACGGCGGCCATGGACGCCGGCCTGACGCTCACCATGGTGCAGACGCACTCGGGCAGCAACGGCGGCGAGTGGGCCTGGCTCGAGGACAGCGGCGTGATCGGGTTCTCGAACTGGGATGCCGGGGACTACCAGGTGCAGACGCAGACGCTCATCAACGGCACGGCCTCGCCGAACTCGGTCACCGTGCCGAGCGAAACCCTCGACGGCACCGACATGGAGGTGCTCGCGTGCACGGCCGACACGCTCTCGACGCACGTCACCGTGAGCCCGTTCACCCAGCTCTGGCATCCCGCGCGCTGACAGGATCTCAGCATTGCTTGCCCGTAGGATGCGAGGTGCACGTCCAGCACCGGGGAGGGTCAGTTGTCGAGATCACACGTCGTGTTCATCGCCGCAGCGAGCGTGTTGCTCACGACACTCTCCGGCTGCGCCCTGCTCGAACCCGCGCTCGACGAAGAAGTGCCCTCCGACGTGGCCCTCTGCACGATGGGCCACAGCTGGACGCTCGACACCGCAGACCTCGCCACCCAATTGCTCGCGGAGCTGCAGCACAACCACCCGGACGTGACGGCGGTGGAGGCGAACGGCACCGCGACGCTCGACTGGGGAGCCGACAGCACCGTCGAGCTCGCGAGCGACCTGACGATCGTCGTGACGGCGGGCACCGCCGAGGCACCCGTCGTGATCACCGAGAGCCTCGTGGGCACTGGCGGCGGCAAGGCCTACATCACCGCCGACATCGCGATTCCGCGGGGCTGGACGAACGACGTCGAGGTCGAGACGACGGCGCAGAGCGCGGGCGTCGACCTCGAGGCTCCGCCGTTCGAGGTGCCCGGAACGGTACTCGACGACTCGGTGGGGCTCGAGCTCACCTGCGACGGCGGCACCCTCACCATCCACCCCCGCGGCTCGGCGATCGTCCAGAAGTTCACGAGCGGCTGACGCGGTCGAGCACGACGCGCAGGGCCTCCGCAGCGGAACTGCCGTCCACCACGAGGTCGGCGAGCTCCCGCGGCGCCTCGCCGGCGATGAAGGCCTCCTCCTGCGCCGCCCACCGCTCCCAGTGGGGGGCGTAGCCGTCCCCGTCGCGTGCCAGGGCGCGGCGCTTGCGGGTCGGGGCGTCGAGCTCCACCCAGATCACGAAGTCGGCCAGCGGGCGGGATGCGCGGCTGAGCGCCCCGGCCCCCTCGACGATGAGCGGGCGGTCGGGGTCGAACTCCTGCCAGGCGCCGGGGGCGTCCGCTGCCCAGTCCCAACGGCGCCAGCGGGCGGTGCGGAGGATTCCGGGGAGGGCTCGGCTCGCGGCATCCAGCCCGTCCCAGCCCGGGTAGAGGTCGTCGAGGCGCAGCAGCTGGTACTGCGGCAGGGCGGCGACGAGACCCGCCGCGAGCTCGCTCTTGCCCGAACCGGACCGGCCGTCGATGAGGATGCGCTCAGCCAATCAGGGGCCGCCAGCTGCCGGTGAGCACGGCCGCCGCGATGGCGAGGAGACCGATCCCGATCCCGACCGCGATGATGAGCCAGTCCCGCCACCCCCACGGGGATTCCCGCGCCCAGGTCCGCTCGACGGTGGATCCGAAGCCGCGCGCCTCCATCGCGGTCGCGAGTGTGCTCCCGCGCCGCAGGGACAGCACGAGCAGGGCGAAGGCCTGGCCGAGGAAGCGGCGGATGGCCCCGTGGTCGGCGACGCCCCGCGCGCGCCGGGCGAGCGCGACCGAGCGCCAGTCCTCGATCGCGAGCCCCATCAGCCGCACCCCGGCGAGGGCGCCGAGCACGAAACGCGCCGGCAGGTGCAGGCGCTGGGCGAGGCCGTCGGCGAGGTCGGTCGGGTCGATCGTGATGAAGAGCACGACGGCCGGCAGCGCGATCGCGAGCACCCGCAGCAGGGTCGCGAGGGCGAAGTCGAGCGAGCCGTCGCTGATGCGCACGAACAGGAACTCGACGTAGACCGTGCCGGAGGTGCGGCCGTAGAGCGCGATCGTGAGCGCGGTCAGGGGGGCCGCGACCCAGACCGGCAGGGTGCGGCGCCAGAAGGTGGCCCACGGCACGCCCAGCAGCGGGAACAACGCGAGCTCGAGCACGAGGGCGACCCCGGCGGAGACCGGGTCGATCGTCAGCACGAGGCACAGCGCGAGCGCGGCGGCGGCGGCGATCTTGGCGACGGGGTTCACGAGAACTCCAGACGGTCGCCCGCGAGGGCTCCGACGAACTCGGGGTCGTGGGTGGCGGCGACGATGCCCGTGCCCTCCTCGAGCAGCTCCGCGATGAGGGCGACGAGTTCGGCCCAGGTCACGGCATCCTGGCCGAAGGTCGGCTCGTCGAGCACGAGCAGCCGCGGGCGGGTCGCGAGCGCGGTCGCGACGCTCAGGCGCCGCTGCTCCCCGCCCGAGAGGGTGAAGGGATTCGCCTTCGCGAGACCCGTGAGCCGCAGGCGCTCGAGCAGCTCCTCGACGAGCTCGGGTCGCGGATGCCGCAGCGCGCGCGGGCCGATCTCGAGCTCCTCGCGCACGGTGCGGGCGAGGAACTGGTGCTCCGGGTCCTGGAACACCGTGCCGATGCGGGTGAGCAGCTCGCGTGAACGCCAGCGATGCGGCTGCGCGCCCGCACCCGCCGCGAGCAGTTCGCTCGCCACGAGTCCACCACCGACGGGCGGCAGCAGCCCGGCCATCGTCAGGGCAAGCGTCGTCTTGCCCGAGCCGTTCGGTCCCGTGATGGCGAGCAGCTGCGAGGCCCGGGCGCTCGCGTCGATGCCGCCTCGCACGACGACACCCTCCCGCCCGACCGTGAGGTCGCGAGCCTCGAGCAGCACCGGGCCGGCGGCGGGCAGCCGCGCCGGACGGGCCGGTGGATGCCCCGGCACCCAGATCCCCTGCGCCGCGAGTTCGGCGCCCCGGAACTGGAGCACCGCGTCGGGCGTCCCGTCCGCGACGATCCCCTCCGGCGAGAGCACCACGACCCGGTCCACGATCGGCAGCCAGGTCGCGACGCGGTGCTCGACGACCACGAGGGTCGCGCCCGTCGCCTCGAGCACGCGGGCGACGGCATCCCGAACCTCCACGACCCCGGCGGGATCGAGGTTCGCGGTCGGCTCGTCGAGCAGCAGCAGGCCGGGTCGCATCGCGAGCACCCCGGCGAGTGCGAGGCGCTGGCGCTGCCCGCCGGAGAGGGCGCTCGTGGGGCGGTCGAGTGCGACATCCAGTCCGACCGCGTCGAGGGACTCGCGCACGCGCCGCCAGGTCTCCTCCCGTGGCACCCCGAGGTTCTCGCAGCCGAAGGCGACATCGTCGCCGACGCGGGCGAGGATCACCTGCGAGTCGGGGTCCTGCAGCACGAGCCCGGCGCGGCCGCGCACGGCGGCGGGAGGTTCGCCGTCGATCGTCAGCGACCCCTCCTGCTCGCCCTCATCGGTGCCGAGCACGCCCGCGAGTGCGCGCAACAGCGTCGACTTGCCCGAGCCGGAGGCTCCGAGCAGCAGCACGCGCTCCCCCGGCTCGAGCGCCAAGTCCAGGCCGCGGGTCGCCCAGGCGAGGCGGGCGGCGTGCCGCCAGCCCCATCCCGACGCCCGGACGGATGACGCGGTCAGACCCGCACCGCACCCTCCCGGCCCGCGGCGAAGCGGCTGAGCACCCCGGTGCGGGCCAGGCCGCGCGTGAGCAGCCACGAGCCGAGGCCCGCGACGACCGCGCCGCTGACGACGCACGAGATGACGTACACCGTCGCGAACAGGGCGTCGGCCCCGACGTACCAGAGGATGAGGTCGTTGATCGCCATGGCGATTCCGGATGCCGCGCCCGCGAGCATCACGACCGGCAGGCTCCACAACCGGTACAGGAACACGAGGAAGATCAGTTCTGCGGCGAGACCCTGCACGAGCCCGCTCTGGAGCGTGAGCAGGCCCCACTGCGCGCCGAGCAGCGCCGAGACGCTCGCGGCCACGAGCTCGCCGAACAGGGCGGCGCCCGGCTTGCGCACGATGACCGCCGTCAGCAGGCCGCCGATGAGCCAGACGCCGTAGCCGAGACCCTGCAAGCCCGGCAGCAGGGCGGAGAGCGGGTCGGTGACCCAGTCTGAGGCGAGGTTCCAGCCGAAGAAGATCACCCCGCAGGCGACCGCGACGACCGCGGCGACGACGATGTCGACCACGCGCCAGCGGTAGCGCGACTCGACGGGGGTGGGAATGGTTGCCGTCATGCGACGTGCCCTTCGATAGGCACGGGTGTTCAAGAGGCCTCCCTGCGCTGGCATGATCCAGATCAGGTTCGACGGTCGGAGCTTTCGGCAGCTCCCTCTCAGCCCGGATCACCGGACTCCCGTGTACGCGCACCAGCTTAGGCTCGTGTGGTGGGCCCACGCACCCCTAGGCTGGCGCGGTGACCGAGAGCATCCAGAACCTGCCCCTGCGCCAGCGCCCCATCGACATCGTGTTCGCGGTGTTCTTCACCCTCTTCATCGTCACCTCGTGCATCGCCGACATGCTCCCGACCCTCGGCGTGGACTTCAGCCGGCCCACGGGCGAGTTCCTCGTCGATTCGAACTACTGGTACGCCCGCGACGCCGACCCGCTGTTCATGCACCCGCCGGTGTGGATGCGCATCGTCACGGGCCTGAGCGCCTTCGTGTACATGCTGTTCTACGTCGTGCTCGTGCCCGCGCTCATCAAGGGCTGGAACTGGATCCAGCTGCCCTCGGTGATGTACGCGACCATGATCGCGGGCGTCACCGGCATCATCGTGTTCGGCGTCGAGTTCTTCGGCGAGCCCGAGTTCCAGACCCAGAACCCGGCGAAGTTCCTCGCGTTCAACCTGCCGTACGTGCTCGTACCCCTGCTGCTGCTGATCAGGATGCGCAAGCCGCTGCCGTTCGCGCGGAGATTCTAGGCGACATCCGTTGAGTGTGCACTTCTACACGGTGCGGGGCGCGGCGAGCCGCAGAAACTGCACACTCGATGAAGCAGCGAGGGGTGCGGCATGTTTATCGACTTGAGACCGGCCGCCCCCCTCGAGTGTGCAGTTCTGCATGGTGCGGGCGGCGGCAACCCGCAAAAACTGCACACTCAGCGCGGCGGGGGGGCTCGGGGCGGGGCGTGGCCGCGCATTCGGGAGGAGTTCGTGGGGGTGGAGTGGATGCCGCGGCCGGTGTGATCCCGCACGCAACCCGAGCCACACCGTCCCCACGAACTCCTCCCGAACGAAACCGGGGAAGGACCGGGCAAGAAGAACCCTACTTCTGCAGCTGCTCCGCCCCCGCGAGGCGCTGGGCGAAGTAGATCGGCACGACGGAG
>JBAQPI010000239.1:0-4308 GCA_049305635.1 Rhodoglobus sp.
CACGAGCCTTGATCAGAGTGCCCGCGGTCGGCGCGCTGGTGCGCTGTTCGAGCGGGATGCCGCGGGTCTCGTCGTCGATGCGGTCCGGGGCACCGGTGGCGGTCGCGGCCACGACGGCCCGATCGGCGTCCGCGACGACCGCGCGCAGCTCGAGGCGGCGGGCCTTCTTGACGGCCTTGAACATCTTGGCGGTGGCCTGGCGCACGGCGATGAAGTCGGGGTCCTCCTCGTCGAGCGCCGACATGCCCCGTAGCACGCGCAGCGTCGCCTCCAGATCGGCGGGGTCGATGGCGGGGCTCTCGGAGGTCACAGGAGATTCTACCGGGGGGCGCGTGGGCCCCCCGGGATGAACGTTGTGTGAGTGTTCCTCTCCGATTCTCTTGACACGGGGGATGCTCAGCTTGTTGACTGTGCCCCATCGGGGGGTAGTCGACTCCGTCTCAGTTCGAGGGCTGGCGGTGGTGCAGGGGGTCAGGGTGTGGGTTCGGGCGGCGGTGGCGGTGTTCGCGCTCGGGGCAGGTCATCCTCGGCAATCTGCTTCAACGTCACCCCGGGATCACGTCGGCGGGCGACCGCCACAACATCCTTACGAAACTCTCGCGGATACTGTGAAGAGGGTATGAAATTGAACCCCCGGCTCTTGGCAAGCGAGGTAGGACGATCTGTCTTGACGCGCGAGGAGTTTGCGCGCACAATGAAATTGCAACAGGAAAACCGAACTTGGTAACGGCTTCCTCGTCGCGAACTTGACGTCCTTGATAGACGCTTCCCGGCGGTTCGCTCATCGAATCGTTCCCATGTGGCCACCCGCCGGATGCCGCCAATATTCTCCGGCCTTGGGAGGGCGCGAAGTCGAGCCTCCCAGACGAGTCGTTTCAGCGTCTCGTTGTGATGAGGGAGATAGCTACATGTCAACACGAAGAAGCAGAATCGCCCGCAGCGCTGTGATTGCGGCAGCAATCGGGCTTCTCGCGCCACTGGTCGGTGCGCTACCTGCCGAGGCCGCTGCAAGCTGTAGTGGTGCAGGAACAGACGGAACATATGCGACGGCGAACTGCACTGGCTATGGCAACGCCAGAATCAACGTCAGTTGCAATGCGATATGGCCATTCACGCCATGGACTGACTATGGTTCGTGGACTTACGTCAATGGGGGGCTGACTATCGTTAACGCGCATGCTTATTGCGCCGCCCCGACTTCGGTGTGGGTGGAGTACAGCTGACGCCAGTAGCGAAGTGCGCCGAACACACTCAGTGTTCCCGACGCCTTGGTAGACGAGGATGGGGACAGAGTGATTGAAGTCCGCAACCTGGTCAAGAGATTTGGCACGCGGCTCGCGCTCGATGACGTTAGTTTTCAGGTCGAGCCGGGCCGCGTGACGGCCTTTCTTGGGCCGAACGGCTCTGGAAAGACGACAACCATGCGTATCCTCCTGGGCTTGGACACGGCCACGTCGGGGTCTGCGCTCGTTGACGGCCTTCCCTATGGACGCCTTAAGGACCCGATGTGCCGGGTGGGTGCCTTGCTCGACGCACGCAATGCACATCCAGGACGATCCGCGTTCCACCATCTCCGCGCGCTCGCGCTCACCCACGGCTTGTCAAGCTCGCGTGTTGACGAAGTTCTTGACGATGTGGGTCTTAGCGATGTGGCGAACAATCGCATTGGTGGGTTCTCGCTAGGGATGCGTCAACGTCTCGGTATTGCGGGGGCGATGCTAGGCGACCCCAGAATCTACGTATTCGACGAACCGGTGAATGGACTGGACCCGGATGGTGTTCGTTGGTTCCGGGATCTGGTGAGATCGTTCGCGGCAGAGGGCAGAGCGGTGTTCCTCTCCTCGCATCTCATCAGCGAAGTGGCTCTCACCGCGGATCAGGTGATCGTGCTTGGGCGGGGACGGGTGCTGGCCGACGCACCGATCGCGGAGCTGGCCAGGTTCGGTAGCAGCAGCAAGGTGTGGGTTCGTTCGCCGCAGGCGGGGCAGCTGACGGAGTCCCTGCGGCTGCTGGGTGCGTCCGTCGACGCCGGAATTGACGGCTTCTGGGTCGAGGGGATCCCCGCGAGCCGAGTCGGCAATCTGGCCGCTGAACTTGGTGCTCAGCTTCATGAACTGCGGACCGCGGAGAACTCCCTTGAGGACAGCTACCGTGCTCTGACGGAAGCGACGGTCGAGTACCGACCGGGCCTACGGTGAGCGGCAACGTAGCAGCACCCATCAGCGGCCCGGTGGCCGTCCTGACGGTGAGGGGCGTACTTCGATCCGAAGCAAGCAAGCTATGGTCTCTCCGTTCGCCGCGGTGGATCATCGTGGCCAGCGTCCTAGTGCCAATCGTGCTCGGCACGGCGCGGGCCCTGATCGCGGCACCGACGGCCGACCAACAGATTCCTGCGGCGGTTGCGTTCGAGGCGGTTGCGATCGGGGCACTCCCGGTCGCGTTTCTCGCCGCGGTATTGGGGCTGGTGGCCATGGGCTCCGAATACACCGACGATGTGCTGTCGGGAACCTTCACGGTGAGCCCACGTCGCCGCCTGGTGGTGGCGGCGAAGTGCCTCCCGGTGTTGAGCGCATCCTTCTTGGCTTCCTTGATCGGTCTCGCGGTCGCTGGCGCTATCGCGATTGCTCTGCTGGCTTCGCGCGATCACACTGACCTTCCCGTCGCTCAGGTAGGCGGAATTGTTGTGGCAGGGGCGGTTAGCGCCGCGCTGACCAGTGTCCTAGGAGTGGCAAGCGCTGCCCTGATGCGCTCGCTGGTCGGCGCTTCCGTTCAGCTAGCTTGTGTTCTGGCCCTCGCCCCTCCGGCAATCGGGATAGCTGGCGGCCCTGCGGTTCAGTGGCTCATCAACGTGTTGCCCGCTACTGCGATACAGGCCGTGGTGACCCGAGAGCCGGCCACACCGTTCACGATCGAGGGCGCACCGCCCTCGACGCTCCCCTGGTGGGGCGGCATGGTGGTCCTGGTTGTATGGGTCCTCGGCTACCTCACGGCGGCGCTCGTGCGAATTGGCCGTCGCGCCGTTCTCTCACCCGAGAGTCCCCGACGCCCGCGGAAGCATTCGACGGGTGCCGCGGCTACAGACGCTTCGACTGGCCTTCGTCCCGCGAATGTGCTTCGCTCGGAAGTGCTCAAACTGCTTACATTGCCGGGCGCCCGGTGGCTACTCGGGCTGAGCGTGATTGTAGTCGTGACTACTGCCGTGCTTCGTACCTCAAGCCTCACACCGCAAGACGTACTGACTGAACCTGTACTGCCGGGTGATCTAGCCCTGGTGAGCGAGCAGTTGCAGGCGCAGGCGATCTCCGGTGGCATTGGCCTGGTGCAGCTACTCGTCGCGTTCCTCGGGGTGATTGTGTTCACCTCCGAGTTCTCCACCGGAAACATACGACCGACCCTTATCGCCGTACCGAGGCGATCACTTCTGCTGCTGACCAAACTGGGTGTGGTAGTGGTCGCTGCTGCATGCGCGGCCATTGTCGCGTATTCTCTCGCCGCCGTGCTCGCAACAACATTCCAGCAGCGAATGGGTTTCGACGTGGCGCTGAATGCTCCGATCGTCCCCGAAACGATCCTCCGGTGCACGCTGGCCACCGCGCTCGTTGCCGGGATTGGCTGCGCCTTCGGGGTGCTGCTACGCACGCCCATCGCCGCCATTTCGGCCATTGTCGCGGTCTTCGTCCTCAGTCACACCGCACTGGGGCCCCTCCAGGTATTGACCCGCGGAACGCCTCTTGTGTGGCTGGCGAACCTGGACGAAGTATTTCCCTCGGCCGCTATTGCCGTGCAGAACATTCCAGCGAACGCATACTGGCCCCATTTTCTCGTCGGGGATGTCCTTCAATTGGACCCTAGCCAGTCGATGATGATCCTCTGTGTCTGGGCCGTCGCCGGTGGCCTCGCAGGGATCCTCGTTTTTCGGAGGCGAGGAGCGTAACCGCCGCAGATTCAGTGATGCTCGTCGCCGCCTCGATGGTTGGGATGGGCGTGGTCCCGGTTGCGTCAGTTGCAGAGAACTGGTCGCAGGGAACAGTCCAAGAACGACAGCTCTTGTCGGCTGTGGCTAAGCGTCGTGTGCGTACCCGCACGTGGGGTTTGCCGTGCCCTCAAAGTGCTAACTCAGGTGCTAACGAACGTGTAGGTGGCTGTATCTCGATGCAGTGATCCACAGGCCGACTCGCCGACTGCACTGTATTTTCGGGCGTGAATGCCTGTTCGTGATCCTGCGTGCGAGGGGGCCGAAGTCAGTTCGAGTCCCCCCTCGCCCGTGCTCGGTAGTGGCGTCAGAGATTCCATGTGGTATTAACAATC
>JBAQPI010000240.1:0-2378 GCA_049305635.1 Rhodoglobus sp.
CGTCACGCTCGGCGTGCACGCGGAACCGCACGTGTCGTGCGTGAGCACGAGCGGCGGACCCTCGGCCGCGCGATGGCGGTCGCCCCACGCGAGCATCGCGAGCACGACGCCGAAGAGGTCGCGGCCGGCCGCGGTGAGGTGGTAGTCGTGGCGCGGCGGGCGCTCGAGGTATCGGCGGCGTTCGAGCACGCCCTCCGCCACGAGCCGGTCGAGGCGCGCGGCGAGCACGTTCGTCGCGATCCCGAGGTCGCGGTGCAGCTCGTCGAACGTGGTCAGGCCCAGGAAGAGGTCGCGCAGGATGAGCAGGCTCCAGGCGTCGCCGACGAGGTCGGCGGTGCGCGCGATCGAGCAGTGCATGGCGTCGAATGCGGTCGTCGGCATGCTGGCGAGTCTAGTCACTTGCGAAAGGCAAGCAACCTGCAATACGATCGCCGCGTGTATCACGCGATCGTGCGCAGCCGGGTCCGTGCCCTGTGGCGGCGCGTGGGCTCGGGCGACTACCGGCCTGCGATCGCCATGGCTGCGCCCGACATCCGCTTCGACTTCAAGGGCGATACCGGCATCAGCGCGCGCTTCACCGGCCGCGCCGAGTTCGAGCGCTGGTTCGAGCGGCTCTTCGAGGTGTTCCCCGGCCTGCGATTGCGTCTGACCGACGTGATCGTGCGCGGCTGGCCGTGGCGCACGACCCTCGCGATCCGGCTCTCGATCGCCGCCGAACTCGCGGATGGCACGGCGTACCGCAACGAGGCCGTGCAATGGGTGACGCTGCGCTGGGGCAGGATGACCAGCGACGAGGTCTTCGAGGACACCCTGGCGCTCGACCGCGCGATCGCGCGCCAGCTCGATGGTCGGGGTCGACCGTAGAATCATCGCGTGGCAGGCCTCATTCGCAAGAGCGACATCGACGAGGTCCGGTCACGCACCAACATCGCCGACATCATCGGCGACTACGTGACGCTCAAGAGCGCCGGCGCCGGTTCCATGAAGGGTCTGTGCCCCTTCCACGAGGAGCGCAGCCCGAGCTTCAACGTGCGACCACAGGTGGGCCGCTACCACTGCTTCGGCTGCGGCGAGGGCGGGGACGTCTTCAGCTTCCTGCAGAAGATGGACTCCGTGTCGTTCGCGGAGGCCGTCGAGCGCATGGCCGCCCGCATCGGCTACGAACTGCACTACGAGGACGGCGGCTCGGCCGTCGACCACGGCAACCGGGCGCGCATCCTCGCCGCGAACGCCGCCGCCGCCGAGTTCTTCGCGGCACAGCTGAAGACCCCCGAGGCCGAGCCGGGGCGCGCGTTCCTGGGTCAGCGCGGCTTCGATCCTTCCGCGGCCGAGCGTTTCGGCGTGGGCTTCGCACCGCGCGGCGGCGCCCTCGGCAAGCACCTGAAGCCGCTCGGCTTCAGCGAGGACGAACTCGTGACCGCGGGGCTCCTCGGTCGGGGGGAGCGCGGGGACGTCTACGACCGGTTCCGCGGGCGCCTGGTCTGGCCGATCCGCGACGTCACGGGCGCGACCCTCGGCTTCGGCGCGCGTAAGCTCCTCGACGACGACAACGGCCCCAAGTACCTCAACACCCCCGAGACCCCCGTCTATCACAAGAGCCAGGTGCTCTACGGCCTCGACCTCGCCAAACGCGACATCGCCCGCGGTCGCCAGGTCGTCGTCGTCGAGGGCTACACGGATGTGATGGCCTGCCACCTCGCGGGCGTCACGACCGCGGTCGCCACCTGCGGCACCGCCTTCGGGGTGGACCACATCAAGGTCGTGCGTCGCATGATCGGCGACGTCGACAACGCCGACACGACCGGCACCGGCGAGGTGATCTTCACCTTCGACCCGGATGAGGCGGGCCAGAAGGCCGCGAGCCGCGCCTTCGCCGAGGAACACCGCTTCGCCGCCCAGACCTTCGTCGCCGTCGCCGGCGAGGGGCTCGACCCCTGCGACCTCCGGCTCAACCGCGGCGACGAGGCGGTGCGGCGCCTCATCACGACGCGTAAGCCCATGTTCGAGTTCAAGATCCGCCGCGAGCTCGCCGGCCACGACCTCGAGACGGTCGAGGGTCGCGTCGCGGCGCTGCGCGCCGCGGCCCCGGTCGTCGCGGGCATCCGCGACCGGGCGCTCGGCATCGGCTACGTGCGCAACCTCGCGGGCTGGCTCGGCATGGAGCCCGGCGAGGTGCAGGGCGCCGTCGAGGCCGCGAGGCGGCGCGAGCAGCCGCATGCGGGCACACCCGAGACCGCACCCGCGGGCTCCGACGAGGCCGAGCCGTCCCTGACCCGGCTGCCGACGGACGCGGGCACGCGCACGGAGCGCGACGTGCTCATGGCGCTGCTGCAGCATCCCGAGCACATCGGCCAGGCGCTCACGGCCCTCGCCGCGAG
>JBAQPI010000241.1:0-2104 GCA_049305635.1 Rhodoglobus sp.
GGAACTTCACGGCGGGCCAGCGCAACTGGGCGTTGCGCAGCACGTCCTTCTCGGCATCCGAGTCCTTGCCGGTGATGAGGCCGACGCAGCCGGGCAGGAAGGGCAGGGGCTGCTTGCGGTCGAACAGGCCCTCCGCCTTGAGCTTCTGGCGCACGCGCTCGAGCTTCTCGAGCAGGTCGCCGAGGCCGACGTGGCGCATCTCGAAGACCTGCATGGTGAGGCTGCCGCCCTTGAGCCAGTAGCTGGGCTTCACGAGCGCGATGACGCGGTCGCCTTGCTTGAGGTCGTCCGGGAGCCTGGACTTGACCGACGACCAGATGGTGAACGAGACCGTGACGTCCTCGTCGAGGTCCTTGAGCTTGCCGTAGACGTTGCCGCCCGAGACGCCCCACTGGGTGATCTCGCCTTCGACCCACGCGGTGCCGAGTCGCTCGATCCAGCCCTTGACCTTGCCGGCGAACAGGGCGACGCCCCAGGGCGCGTCCACGGTGGGCGGCGGGGTCTCGATGGTCACCCCGACAGGCTACGGGAGTGCTCCGTCAGGCGCGCGGCATTGATCTATTCGAATTAGAACAATTAGGCTCAGGGCATGCGCGGACCCACGATCGTCATCGAGCATCTGACGAAGAGCTTCGGCGAGGTGCTCGCCGTCTCCGACCTGAGCTTCACCGTCGAGCCCGGCCGGGTCACCGGATTCCTGGGCCCCAACGGTGCAGGCAAGACCACCACCCTGCGCGCCCTGCTCGGCCTCGTCGCCCCGAGCTCGGGCCGCGCCCTCGTCGACGGCTCGCCGTACCGCGACCTCGAGCGCCCGCTCGCGACCGTCGGCGCCTCGCTCGAACCGACCATGTTCCATCCCGGTCGCAGCGGTCGCGACCACCTGCTCGTGCACGCGATCGCCGGGGGCGTGCCACGCGCCCGCGTGGACGCCGTGCTCGATCGAGTCGGCCTGGCCGATGCGGCCCGCCGGCGGGTCGGCGGCTACTCCCTCGGCATGCGTCAGCGCCTCGGCCTCGCGGGCGCGTTGCTGGGGGATCCCGGCGCACTCGTGCTCGACGAGCCGGTCAATGGTCTGGATCCGGAGGGGATCCGCTGGATGCGCGGGCTGCTGGGCGAGCTCGCCGCCGAGGGCCGCACCGTGCTCGTCTCCTCGCATCTGCTCTCGGAGGTGCAGCAGACGGTGAGCGAGGTCGTCGTGATCGCCCGTGGTCGACTCGTGCACGAGGGCGCCCTCGATGCGCTCGGCGGCGGCGCCCAGGTGGTGGTCGATTCACCCCAGCGAGAGAAGCTCGCTGCCGCGCTCAAGGGGCGCGCGACGGTGCGGGCCGACCCGCGCGGACTGCGCGTGACCGGCCTCACGGCCGCCGAACTCGGTCACCTGGCCTTCGGTGCGAACATCGAGCTCAGCCAGCTCGCGACCGTCAGCGAAGGACTCGAGGAGGTCTTCCTCGACCTTGTCGCCGGCGGCGAAGAGGTGGTGGCCCCGTGATCGCCTTCGCGCGCGCGACGCGCGCAGAACTCGCCCGCACGTTCAGCGTGCGCTCCTGGTGGCTGCTGGCGATCGTGCTGTTCGGCTACGTCGCCTTCACGGCGGCCATACTCGCGCTCTTCGTGGGGGACCTCGGCGAGTTCATGGGCGGGGGGCCGGTCGGGCTGGATGCCGCGGCATCCGCCCTGCTCGTCTACGGCACGGTGACCTCGATCGGCTACCTGTTCCCCGTGCTCATCGGCGCGCTGGCCTGCACGACCGAGTTCAGAAACCGCACGATCACGCCCACCTTCCTCGCCGAACCCCGGCGCGGGGTCGTGTTGGCGGGCAAGGCGATCGCGCTCGCGATCGTCGGCGTGCTGTACGGGCTGGTGGGGCTCGGAGCCTCCGTCGGGGTGGGAGCCGCGGTGATTGCGGCGACCGGCGGCGACCCGGCTCTCGACGATCCGACCGTGCTCGCCGCGCTGACACGCATCGTGGTCGCGATGATGCTGTGGTCGGTGATCGGTGTCGGCCTCGGCGCGGTGATCGGCAACCAGGTGATCGTGATCGTGATCGTGATCGCCTTCACCCAGTTCGTCGAACCGATCCTGCGCCTCGTCGGCGGACTCTGGG
>JBAQPI010000242.1:0-3428 GCA_049305635.1 Rhodoglobus sp.
GCCGAGGGCTGGCATCGCGGTGCCGGCACCGCCCACGCCGAGGTCGACGCGCTCGGCCAGGTCTCGGATGCTGGCGGCCTGACCGCAGTCGTGACCCTGGAGCCGTGCAACCACACCGGCCGCACCGGCCCCTGCAGCGAGGCGCTCATCGCCGCGGGCGTCTCCCGCGTCGTCTATGCGATCGCCGATCCAGGGCGCGAGTCCGCTGGCGGCGCCGAACGGTTGCGCGCGGCCGGGGTGGAGGTCATCGCCGGGGTGCTTGCCGACGAGGCCGAGAACCTGCTGCGGCCGTGGCTCACGTCGGTGCGACTCGGGCGACCGTACGTCACCGTCAAGTGGGCCGCGAGCCTGGATGGCCGCGCGGCCGCCGCGGACGGCACGAGCCAGTGGATCACGGGCACCGCATCCCGGCAGCGCGTGCACGAGCAGCGCGCCGCGAGTGACGCGATCCTCGTCGGCACGGGCACCGTGCTCGCCGACGACCCCTCCCTGACCGCGCGCGGCGACGCCGGCGAGCTGCTCGAGCATCAGCCGATCCCGGTGGTGGTGGGCGAGCGGCCGGTTCCGGCCGGCGCGCGACTCCGGCAGCACCCCGCGGGGCTCCTGGAGACCGGCAGCCGGGACCTGGTGGCCGTGCTCTCGGGGTTGTTCGGCCGTGGCATCCGCCGGGTGTTCGTGGAGGGCGGCCCGACACTCGCGAGCGCGATCATCGCCACCGGTCTCGCCGACGAGTACCTCATCTACCTTGCGCCGAAGCTCATCGGCGGGCCCAGGCTCGCGCTCGGCGATATCGGCGTCGGCACCATCGGCGACGCCCGCGAACTGCGCATCACCGCCGTCGAGACGCTGGGCGCAGACATCCTCATCACCGCAAGGCCGGTCTCGACACGCTCGACCGACGAAAGGTAACCATGTTCACCGGCATCATCGAAGAACTCGGCGAGGTCATCGCCTGGGAGCACGGCACCGACGCAGGGCGCCTGACCGTGCGCGCCCCGCTCGCGGTCTCCGACGCGAAGCACGGGGACTCGATCTCGGTCAACGGCGTCTGCCTGACGGTGATCGAGCAGGGACCGGACTGGTTCACGGCCGACGTCATGGCCGAGTCCATCGCGATGTCGACCCTCGGCGGGTTCGCGCCGGGTCGCGTCGTCAGCATCGAACGGGCCGCGCAGGTCGGCGACCGCCTCGGCGGGCACATCGTGCAGGGCCACATCGACGGCACCGCGACGGTGCTCTCGGTCGAGGAGGGCAGCGCCTGGCGCGTAGTCCGCTTCAGCCTGGCCCCGGATGTCGCCCCCCTCGTCGCCCGCAAGGGCTCGATCGCGGTGGACGGCACCTCGCTCACGGTCAGCGCGGTCGGGCCGGACTGGTTCGAGGTCTCCCTCATTCCGGAGACCCTCACCGCGACCACCCTCGGCATGCTCACCCCGGGCGCCACGGCCAACATCGAGACCGACATCCTGGCCCGCCACGTCGCCCGTCTCGCCGAGTTCGATCTCGAAGCCCCCACGAAAGGACGATCATGACCCTGTCAACCATCCCCGAGGCCGTCGCCGCCCTGCGCCTCGGCAAGCCCGTGATCGTCGCCGATGACGAGGGACGCGAGAACGAGGGCGACGTCATCGTCTCCGCGGAGCTCGCGAGCCAGGAGTGGATCGCCTGGATGGTGAAGGTCTCCTCCGGCTTCGTCTGCGCCCCGATGACCAACGAGATCGCCGACCGGCTGAACCTGCCGCCCATGGTCTCCGACAACGAGGATCCGCGCGGCACCGCCTACACGATCTCGGTGGATGCCGCCGACCGGCTCTCCACGGGCATCAGCGCTTCCGACCGCGCGCACACCCTCCGCGTGCTCGCCGACCCGGAGGCGACGCCGTCGAGCGTCATCCGCCCCGGTCACGTGCTGCCGCTGCGCGCGGTGGACGGCGGCGTGCAGGAGCGCGACGGCCACACCGAGGCGGCCGTCGACCTCATGAAGCTCGCGGGCCTGACGCCGGTGGCCGCGATCGCGGAGATCGTCGCCGACGACGGCGAGATGATGCGCCTGCCGGGCCTGATCGAGCTCGGCGCCTCCGTCGACCTGCCCGTGATCACGATCGAGGCGCTCATCGCCTACATCGTCGAGAACGAGTGCGAGGGCGTTCCGGCCGTGATCGAGGCGATCCCGGAGACCTCGCGGGTGACCTTCGAGGTGGAGACCACGATCCCCACCGAGCACGGCCCGTTCACGGTGCGCGCCTACCGCGACCGCTCGACCGGGGCGGACCACGTGGCCTTCATCAAGGGACCGGTGGCCGACGGCGCCCTCGTGCGCGTGCACTCGGAGTGCCTCACGGGCGAGGCCTTCGGTTCGCTCAAGTGCGAGTGCGGGCCGCAGCTGGACGCGGCGCTCGACACGATCCAGGCCGAGGGCGGCGTGGTCGTCTACCTGCGCGGCCACGAGGGCCGCGGCATCGGCCTGGTGAACAAGCTGCGCGCCTACAAGCTGCAGGAGGACGGGCTCGACACCCTCGACGCGAACCTGGCCCTCGGCCTGCCCGCCGACGCCCGCGACTACGGGGCGGCGACCGCGATCCTCAAGGATGTCGGCCTCAGCCGGGTGCGCCTGCTCAGCAACAACCCGGAGAAGCGCCGCCAGCTCGAGGAGCGCGGCATCACGGTGACCGAACTGGTTCCGCTCGTGGTCGGCATCGGCGCCGAGAACGAGGGCTACCTCGAGGCCAAGCGCGACCGCATGGGTCACGCGCTGCCGGCACACGACCTGCTCGACGGAAGGATCACGCGATGAGCGGCGAAGGACACCCCCAGCTCGACACCGACGGCACCGGGCTGAAGGTCACGATCGTCTCCGGCCTGTGGCACCACCGGATCGCGGAGGGGCTGCTCGCCGGGGCGCGGCGCGTGCTCGCGGCATCCGGCGCCGAGGTCACCGAGGTGCAGGTTCCCGGCAGCTTCGAGCTGCCGGTGGCGAGCAAGGTCGCGCTCGATGCGGGCGCGGATGCCGTGGTCGCCCTCGGCGTGATCGTGCGCGGCGGCACCCCGCACTTCGAGTACGTGAGCGCCGCCGCGACGGACGGGCTGACCCGCGTCGCGCTCGACACCGGCAAGGCCGTGGGCTTCGGTGTGCTGACCCTCGACGACGAGCAGCAGGGCCTCGACCGGGCCGGGCTGCCCGGTTCCAAGGAGGACAAGGGCGCGGAGGCGGCGGAGGCGGCACTCGCGACCGCGATCGTCCTCCGTGGAATCCGGGCCGCCGGGCAGTAGTCTGGCCGCGTGACGACGCCGACAGTCCCCCCAGCCTTCACCCCGTTCGCCGAACCGACACGCAAGGTCTCGGCCAGTTGGATTGCGCTCTTCGCCACCGCATGGTTCGGCATCTGGATGGCGCAGCTCGCGCCCATCCAGCTGCTGCTGCCCCTGCAGGT
>JBAQPI010000243.1:0-3624 GCA_049305635.1 Rhodoglobus sp.
GACCGCGTTCGAACTGCGGAACTTCTCCGTCAGTTCGGCGATCGATGCTTCCTTGTTCGCCATGGTGCTCCCTACATCGTGGTTGGACGCCATCCACCACCGGGGCAATGAGAAGAGCCCCGGCGCACGCGCACGGAGCTCTGAGGATGCGGGCTGACCCGCGACATCGCTTCACACACCTGCGCTGGCCGTTACATCAGTAACACTCAGATCGTTGTGCACTCACGCGCACCACGATGACCTGCGGTCTTTGGCTCAGGCAAGGCTAGGCGATCGCGGACGGTCGCGCAACTTCACGACGAGACTCAGGTAATGTGCTCGCGTAATGGGGTGCGTGCCTCATTTGGGATCTGCTCGCGAAACGCTGGCCACGCTTCGGGCGTTGGGGTGTGCTGGTGGGATGGGTTCGTTGTCGATGTCGACCAAGCGTGAGATCACGAAGAAGTACGCCCGGGAGTACGGGGCCGCGTCGAAGAAGGTGCGGGGGCGGATGCTGGACGAGCTGGTCGCGACGACGGGTTGGTCGCGGGCGAACGCCCGCCGGCAGGTGACCGCCGCGGGGAAGCGGCGCGGCCCGCAGAAGGCGGTGAAGCGGGTGCCACGGCCGCGCACGTACGGGTATGACACGTTGCGGCTGCTGATCAGGGTGTGGATGCTCGCCGGGCAGCCGTCGGGGAAGTATCTGGCCGCGACGATGCCGGTGTGGCTGCCGAAGCTGATCGAGCACGGCGAGTTCGGGGAGGACGCGCACCGGCTGACCGAGCACACCCGCACGCAGCTGCTGACCGTGTCGGGGGCGACGATCGACCGGCTGTTGAAGCCCACCCGGGACGGGATGCGGCTGACCGGGATCTCGGGCACCAAGGCCGGGCCGCTGCTGCGCACCTCGATCACGGTCCGCAAGGCCGGTGACGAGCACGAACAGGTCCCCGGGTTCTGCGAGATCGACCTGGTGCTGCACTGCGGACCGACGCTGAAAGGCGAGTTCGCCCGCACCCTGACGGTCACCGACGTTCATACCGGGTGGACGGAGAACATCGCCCTCAAGAACGGGGCGCACCGGTGGGTGCTGGAGGCGATGCCCATCATCGAGGCGCGGCTGCCGTTCCGGCTGACCGGGATCGACAGCGACAACGGCGGCGAGTTCATCAACGAAGCACTCATCGGCTGGGCTGGCGAGCGGGACCTGTTCTTCACCCGCTCGCGCCCCTACCATTCCAACGACAACGCCCACGTCGAGCAGAAGAACGGCGACGTGGTGCGTCGCCACGCGTTCCACTACCGCTACGACACCGCGACCGAGCTGCGGCTGCTGAACGAGCTCTACGCGCTCGTCAGGGTCCGGCTGAACCTGTTCACCGCGACCACCAAAGCCATCGGCTACCGCGTCAACCGCAACGGCAAGAACGTCCGCGTCTACGATCAGCCCCGCACCCCGTATCAGCGCGTCATCGACTCCGGCGTCCTCACCGCAGAAAAGGCCACGGAACTGGCCACGATGTTCGACGCGGTCAACCCCGCCGACCTCACACGCGACATCATCGCGATCCAGACCAGACTGATCCACCTCGCCGCCGCGAAGACCGCCGCGATCAGCGCCGACATTTCGCGAGCAAAACCAGGTGAGGCACGCACCCACCTTTCGCGAGCATCTTGACATGAGTCGCTACGCCGACCCGACGCGAATCGCGGGCGCCGATCACGCTATTGGTGATACGCACAACCGCATCGAGGCTGTGGAGGAGTGGGGCAACTCCGCGAATCGCGGGCTATGCGGGTCGCACGGGGTCGTGCGTAGCGTAGCCGACCGTCTCCGCGACGTCGCGCATCGTTGTGTCGTGAGTGACTATCACGACGTCGAGTCCGGTGCTGATCGCGGATGCCAGGTGGATCGCGTCGAGCGTCTTCAGGTGCGGAACGATCGCCTCAGCCTCGGCCAACACCGCTTCGGTGAGCGGGACGAGCCCCAAGTAGTCGAGCAACTCCTGTCGCAGCGAGACAGGGAGCTGCTCGCGACGGAGCACGCGTGTCAGCTCGGTGCGCAGGATGCGTGACGTGACCACCGACGAGTCGGCGTCGGCGGTCACCGTGTCGAGCCATTCGGCGGCCTCCGGCGAGTGCCCGAGAAGGATCTGCGCGGCAACCGAGGTGTCGAGGTAATAGACGGTCACCGGTCTCCGCGCAGCTCGGCAAGCAGCGCCTCTACCGAATCCGCGGTGCGTAGTTCGTGCCGGGGGAGCGTCGCGAGTCGCGATGGCCCGGACTTCTTGGGCGGCGTGACCCCGGGGATTGTGCCGGGGGGGACGACCCGCCCCACTTCGCGATCATGGCGCGTGATGCTGTAGCTGGCTCCGGCCTCTACGTCGGCGAGCATCGCAGTCGGATTCTGCCGGAGCTGGCCGACCGTGATCGTCTTCATGCGCCGATGCTAGCAAATTATCTACCGATGTCTACGGGGTGTGGTCTCTTGCTCAGGGGCGATCGGTGCCGAACACGCGACTGGCGACGGCCTGCACGTCACGGTCGAGGCTGTCCATGCGCACGCCGACGGTCTCGAATCGCGCGTTCATCTCGGCCCGCAGACCGCCGATCTCGCTGCGCACGCCGTCGAGCCCGCTGATCATCTCGCTGCGCAGGCTTCCGATCTGCGCACCGATCGTGCGCATGAGCACCGTGGTCACCACCGTGATCATGCCGAGCAACGCGGCAGACAGCGTCGCGATGACCGTCCACGTCTGCGCTTCGGTCAATTCGATCACCCCTTCAGTGTGCCAACTCGGTCGACACAACGCTACGTCGGGACGACGATCAATGCCCCGAAAATGACATACCGGTAGGAAGGCGCTGTACATCGAGGCTGTGGAGGAGCAGGCCGATCCGCGTACTCTTGTCAGGGCCGGTCGGTACCGAACACCCGACTGGCCACGGCCTGCACATCCCTGTCAAGGCTGTCCATGCGCACCCCGACGGTCTCGAACCGCGCATTCATCTCGGCTCGCAGACCGCCGACCTCGCTGCGCACGCCGCCGATCTCGCTGCGCAGCTCGCCGCGGACGCTGTCGAAACCGCTCAGCATCTCCGCGCGCAGACCGAGCAGCTCGTTGCGGACACTTCCGATCTGCGTGCTGATCGTGCGCATGAGCACCGTCGTCACCACCGTGATCGTGCCCAGCAGCGCCGCAGAGAGCGTGGCGATGACCGTCCACGTCTGCGCCTCGGTCAATTCGATCACCCCTTCAGTGTGCCAACTCGGTCAGCACGACGCTACGTCGGCACGACGATCGACGCCCCGAAAATGACAACCGGGAAGGAAGACACCGCGCAGCGAGGCTGTGGAGGACGAGCGCCACGGCTCACGGCCGGTCGGTGCCGAACACCCGACTGGCCACCGCCTGCACGTCCCTGTCGAGGCTGTCCATGCGCACGCCGACGGTCTCGAACCGCGCATTCATCTCGGCCCCGACAGTCTCGAACCGCGCATTCATCTCCGCCCGCAGACCGCCGATCTCGCTGCGCAGCTCGCCGCGGACGCTGTCGAAACCGCTCAGCATCTCCGCGCGCAGACTGCTCGAGCTCGTCACGAGCTCGTTGCGGAGGCTTCCGATCTGCGTGCCGATCGTGCGC
>JBAQPI010000244.1:0-4174 GCA_049305635.1 Rhodoglobus sp.
CTTCGACGAGTTCCCGGTCCTCCACCTCGGCGCGAACCGCCCGGTTGATCGCCGAGACGACGGCCTTGAGCGAGGCCGTCGAGATGTCCGCGTCGATGCCGACGCCCCACAGCCGCTTGCCGTCGACGTTGAGCTCCACATAGGCGGCGGCCAGCGCATCCCCGCCCGCGCTGAGCGCGTGTTCGACGTAATCGTAGAGCTTGACGTCGACACCCTCGCGCTCCATGATCCCCAGGAAGGCGGCGATCGGCCCGTTGCCCGTGCCCGAGATGGACTCGACCTCCTCGCCGATGCGCAGGCGCACGTCGAGGTTCACGATGCCGCCGAGGTCGCTGGATGTCGCGGTCGACAGCAGCTCGAACCGCCCCCACTTGTCGCTCGCCTCGTGCGCCGGCAGGTACTCGTCGTGGAAGATCTCCCACAGCTCGTCCGAGGTGATCTCCCCGCCCTCGGCGTCGGTCTTGGTCTGCACGACGCCGCTGAACTCGATCTGGAGCCTGCGCGGCAGGTCGAGGTTGTGGTCCGCCTTGAGCAGGTAGGCGACGCCGCCCTTGCCGGACTGCGAGTTCACCCGCACGACCGCCTCGTAGCCCCGGCCCAGGTCCTTCGGGTCGATGGGCAGATAGGGCACCGCCCACTCCAGCGCATTGACGTCGACGCCCTTGGCCGCGGCCTCGGCCTCCATGGCCTCGAAGCCCTTCTTGATGGCGTCCTGGTGCGAGCCGCTGAACGCGGTGTAGACCAGGTCCCCCGCCCAAGGGCTGCGCTCGGGAACCGGCAGCTGGTTGCAGTACTCGGCGGTGCGCTTGATCTCATCGAGGTCGCTGAAGTCGATCTGCGGGTCGATGCCCTGCGTGAACAGGTTGATGCCGAGCGCGACGAGGTCGACGTTGCCGGTGCGTTCCCCGTTGCCGAACAGGCAGCCCTCGATGCGGTCCGCGCCCGCCAGGTACCCGAGCTCGGCCGCCGCCACCGCGGTGCCGCGGTCGTTGTGCGGGTGCAGGGAGAGGATGACGTTCTCGCGGTGATCGAGGTGTCGCGACATCCACTCGATCGAGTCCGCATAGACGTTGGGGGTGGCCATCTCGACCGTGGCCGGGAGGTTGATGATGACCTTGCGTTCGGGCGTGGGCTGGAAGATCTCGAGCACCTGGTTGCAGATGTCGAGGGCGAACTCGAGCTCGGTGCCCGTGTAGCTCTCGGGCGAGTACTCGTAGAAGATCTCGGTGCCGGCCGCGATCGGCTCCGCGGCCTTGCACAGCCGAGCACCGTTCAGGGCGATGTCGACGATGCCCTGCTTGTCGGTGCGGAACACGACATCGCGCTGCAGGATGCTCGTGGAGTTGTAGAGGTGCACGATCGCCCGCTTGGCGCCCTTGAGCGACTCGTAGGTTCTGGTGATGAGCTCCTCGCGCGCCTGCGTCAGCACCTGGATGGTGACGTCATCCGGGATGAGGCCCTCTTCGATGAGCGAGCGCACGAAGTCGAAGTCGGTCTGGCTCGCCGACGGGAAGCCGACCTCGATCTCCTTGTAGCCCATGCGCACGAGCAGATCGAACATGATGCGCTTGCGCTCGGGGCTCATGGGGTCGATGAGGGCCTGGTTGCCGTCGCGCAGGTCGACGGCGCACCAGCGCGGCGCCGCCGTGATCTGCTGGGCGGGCCAGGTGCGGTCGGGCAGGTCGATGCCCAGCGTGTCTCGGTACGGGCGGTACTTGTGGATCGGCATTGCAGAAGCCGACTGGTTGTTCTTCATGTCCTAGCTCTTTCGTCGTGGGAAGTGGTCAGCCAATGACGGACTCCGCGACGAGTGAGGCCTGGGTTAGGACTCGCCGCGGCGACTAAGAAGGAGAAGACCGTAGAACACGACTTCAGGGTAGCACCCCGACACCGGACGGCGACAGCCCGGCGCTACGCTGGGCTCGGAGGATCGAGGATGACCGGACCCGTGGTACCACGCGCCGCCGCCACCGTGCTGCTGGTGCGAGAGCCGCCGATGGAGGTGCTCATGCTGCGCCGCAACTCGCGCGGCACCTTCCCCGACGCCGTGGTGTTCCCCGGCGGCGTCGTCGACGAATCGGACCTCGACCCGTCCTGGGACGACCTGGTCACGGGCACGGAGGGCCTCAGCCGCGAGCAGCAGGCGGTGCGCATCGCCGGCATCCGGGAGACCTGGGAGGAGGTCGGCCTGCTGGTCTGCCAAGCCGGCCCTGCACCCGCGGATCTCGATCGGAACCGGCCGTTCATCGACCTCATCCGTGCCGGGGGTACGCCGCTGGCGCTCGACGAGCTGCACTATCTCGCCCGCTGGGTGACCCCGGAGGGTCGCCCGCGACGCTTCGACACCCGCTTCTACGTCTCGAGCATGCCCGCGGGCCAGGACGCGACCGCCGACGGCGGCGAGGCCGTCGCGCTCGAGTGGATCGCGCCCCACGAGGCGCTGCAGCGCGCGGACTCCGGGCAACAGCCGCTCATGCCGCCAACGCGTCTCAACCTCGCCCGGCTCGCGGAGGAGCCCGATCTGAGCTCGGTGATCGAGGCGGCGCGAGCGCGAGCGCGATTCATCGTGCATCCGCGGGCCACCCTGGGCGCCGATGGGGTGCGGCGGGTCCGCATTCTCGCGGAGGCGGGATACGGACCTGCCGACATCGAATTCGAGACCTCGTAGCCCCGACTAGAATCCCAGCCGCCCCAGCTGCTTCGCATCGCGCTGCCACTCCTTCGCGACCTTCACCCGCAGCGAGAGGAAGACCTGCCGGCCGACGAGCTTCTCGATCTCGGCGCGGGCTCGGGCTCCGACGTCCTGCAGCCGCTCACCGCCCCTGCCGATGATGATGCCCTTCTGGCTGTCCCGCTCCACGAACAGGTTCGCGTAGATCTCGAGGAGGTCCTTGGTCTCCGACTCGATCAGGTCGTCCAGCGTCACCGCGATCGAGTGCGGCAGCTCGTCTTGCACCCCCTCGAGGGCGGCCTCCCGGATGAGTTCGGCGATGCGCTCGCCCGTGCTCTCGTCGGTGACCGCGTCCCGTGGGTAGAGCGCCTCGGACTCCGGCATGAGCGCGATGAGTTCGGCGGCGAGCACATCCAGCTGCATCGCACCGAGCGAGGAGATCGGGATGATGGCGTCCCAGTCCCGCAGCTCGCTCACCGCCTGCAGCTGCTGCGCGACCGCCGGCCGGGACGCCGCGTCGGTCTTCGTGACGATCGCCACCTTCTTCGCCCGCGGGAACGCGTCGAGCTGCTCGTTGATGTACCGGTCGCCCGGGCCGAGCTTCTCGTTCGCGGGCACGCACAGCCCGATCACGTCGACCTCGGCCAGGGTGTCCTGCACCACGGCGTTGAGCCGTTCGCCGAGCAGGGTACGCGGGCGATGCATCCCAGGGGTGTCGACGATGACGAGTTGCCCGTCCGGCCGGTGCACGATGCCCCGGATGGCACGCCGCGTCGTCTGCGGCTTCGACGAGGTGATCGCGACCTTCTCGCCGACGAGCGCGTTGGTGAGCGTCGACTTGCCCACGTTGGGCCTGCCCACGAAGGAGACGAAGCCGGCACGATAGGTCACGACTCCTCCTGCTCGCCGAACGCGGCCTGCGCGTCGATGAGCGCCTGGTCGCGCTCGACGAGCACGGTGCTCAGTCGCTTGCGACGTCCCTCGGTGCGCTCCGCGGTGAGGACGAGACCGTCGGCGTTCGCGATCGAGCCCGGCACCGGCAGCCGGCCGAGCGCCTTCGTGATGAGCCCGCCCACCGAGTCCACCTCGTCATCCTCGAGGTCGAGCCCGAACAGGTCGCCGAGCTCGTCGATCGGCAGTCTTGCACTCACCCGGTACAGCCCCGGCGAGAGCTGCTCCACCTCCGGCAGCTCGCGATCGTACTCGTCGGCGATGTCACCCACGAGCTCCTCGATGAGGTCTTCCATCGTCACGAGCCCGGCGATGCCGCCGTACTCGTCCACGACCATCGCGAGGTGGTTGGACTCGAGCTGCATCTGCCGCAGCAGCGCGTCCGCCTTCTGGGACTCTGGCACGAAGACCGCGGGACGGGCGAGCTCCGCGGCGGTGAGGGTCGCGGCGTCGAGAGTCTGCTCGTGGCTCACGCGCGCGACATCCTTGAGGTAGAGCACGCCGAGCACCTCATCGACGTCCTCGCCGATCACGGGCATGCGCGAGTAGCCC
>JBAQPI010000245.1:0-1639 GCA_049305635.1 Rhodoglobus sp.
ACCTGCACGCGGCGGCCCCGCCACGACCCTCCCCCTGGCGGCAGGCCGGCTCGGTGGTCGGCCGCCTCGCCACCGGCGATGAGCACGTCCTGCCGGGTGGCGTGGCGCAGGTAGAGCCGTTCCGGGATGAGGCCGATGAGCGCCTGCAGCTCTCCCGTGACCCGTTGCGCCGAGAGCGCGAGGCGGATGCCACGGCCGGGCCCGTCGCGCAGCACGCCGGCGAGCCGCTCGGCGAACACCGCGCGGTACTCGGGCGTGAACCGCGCGAGCATGGAGTCCACGTCATCGAGCACGAGCACGCCCTCGGGCGGATCGCCGAGGACGTCCCATGCCGCGGCGGGCTGCGACGGCACGACGGTCCCCTCCGCGGCGAGGGCGGCCAACGCCGTGCTCTTGCCGCTGCCCGCCGCGCCGAGCACGAGGAGGTGACCGTCGACGGCCGGATCCCAGCAGGCGACCTCGCGCCGCTGCTCGTCGGGCAGGTCGAGGAGGCCGAACCCCGCACCGGGGAGCGCTTCGGGGAGCACGACGGCGGGCAACGGCTCGAGCCATGGTCGGCGCGCGGCGGGCACCCCCGCCCACCGCGCCGCGACCGCATCCACGTCCACGGGACTCGCGAGCGCGAACTGCACCGGGCGCGGCTCGGCGCCGAGGGTGGCGAGGATGCCGCGCCCGCGTGCACTCGCGGGCAGTTCGGCCGCGGCATCCGAGCCCACCACCGCCGCACTGTCGGCGCGGTTGTTGACGCGCATGCAGATGCGCAGGTCCGCGTTGGCGAGCACGGCGTCGCGCACGACGCCCGTGGGACGCTGCGTGCAGAGCACGAGATGCACCCCGAGGGCACGACCGCGCGCCGCAAGATCCGCGAACAGGGCGTGCAGCTCGGGGTGCTCGGCGATCATCGCCGCGAACTCGTCGACGACGATGACCAGGCGGGCGAGTCCGGCCACGCCGTCGATGTCGCGGGCGCCCGCCGCGACGAGCGCCCGCTCCCGATACCGGAGCTCCGCGCGCAGGCTCTCGAGGGCACGGCCGGCACCCTCGCCGTCGAGGTCGGTCAGGATGCCGGCGACGTGCGGCAGCGCGCCGAGCGGCGCGAACGCGGCACCGCCTTTGAAGTCCACGAGCAGGAGCGCGAGCTGCTGAGGCGACCGCACCGCCGCCATCGCGAGCAGCCAGGAGACGAGCAGCTCGCTCTTGCCGCTGCCCGTCGTGCCCCCGACGATCGCGTGGGGGCCGTGGGCCACGAGGTCGATGACCGCGGGCCCCGCCGCGTCGACCGCGGGCGTGCAGGCGAGGCCCGTCGCCGAGTCGGGATCGCCCAGCATGGGCCCGAGCGGCACGGTGACCGGGAGGAGGCGGCCGTCGTGAGCCAGGCCGTTGCGTGCGGCATCGGCGGCGAGCTCCCTGGCCCAGCGCAGGGCCTGGGTCCGGGAGAGCAGTTCCGGTCGCACCGGGCGGCGCTGCTCGGGCTCGGGATGCCGCGAGATGCGCGCGCCCGCGCCGTCGACGCGGAGCACCACCCGGCATCCGACCGGCAGCTCGGCCTCCGTGCCCGCCACGGCGACGAGCACGACCGGCGTGGTCTCCCCCAGCGCACCGAACACGATGGCGGAGCCGCGCGCGGCGGGAGGTGGGC
>JBAQPI010000246.1:0-3768 GCA_049305635.1 Rhodoglobus sp.
CGAGATCAGGCGCAGGCTCGCGGGGTCGAGCAGGTAGACCACGACCAGCGACAACACCCCCCAGGCGATCGCCGATTGCAGGCAGACCCGCCCGTCGATGTTGAAGCGCCTGCCCCGGTAGTCCCAGAAGACCGCGCCGAACGCCTGCTCCAGCCACAGGCTCACCACGAACTCGAGGCCGGTGCAGAGACCGAGCCCCACGAGGAACACGAGCAATGGCGAGTCGGCGAGGCCTCCGAGGGTGAGGCTCAGCAGTATTCCGGCGGATCCGTAGAGCGGGTTGATCGGCACGTAGAGCAGCGCCATCCTCGAGGTGAGCACGCCGCGGTAGAGCCAGATGCTGCAGTAGGCCGTCTCGAGCACGACCCCCAGGAGACCGTCGATGAAGAACCGCCAGAGCAGGGTGTAGCCGTCCATGGCGGCCCTTCTCCTTGCGCGCGCTCGGAAGTCCCCTCGCAGTCTAGGGGGAGCGGCGCGGTGCGATCCGGATCGGTGGTGCCGCTGTCTCGCGGCCGCTGCCCCGAGTGTTCACCCCGCGGCCCTTCACGGCATCCGCTCGGGGCGGCATCATCGAGACACGACATCCATCCGGAGACCAGCAGAGCTTGGGGGCCTTCTATGCGCAGCAGTGCACCGGACGAGCTCGAGGTGCTGCTGGAGGAAGTCCGCACGCTCCGCCGGGCGATCGTGGCGGCCGAGGCCAGGCACTCGGCGCAGATCGCAGCGGTGCGGCCGCGACACCGGCACAGTGCCACCAACCTCGTCCACTACGTGGAGCTGCGTCGGCACGACGTCCGGGACTTGCAGGCGCGACTGTCCGGTCACGGTCTCTCCTCCCTGGGCAGGACCGAATCACACGTGCTGCCCGGTATCGACGCGCTGCTCGGCACCCTGGCGCGCCTGACCGGGCGAGCCGACGAGATCGTTCCGGCTGCACCCGGTGCTCCTGACGGCGCCGAGTTGCTCTCGCGCAACACGGTGAGCCTGCTCGGTGCCCAGCCGAAAGGCCGGGCCACGCGCATCATGGTGACGTTGCCGAGCGAGGCCGCGTCCGACCCGGCGCTGGTGCGCGACATGCTCACCCGCGGCATGGACATCGCACGGATCAACTGCGCCCACGACGGCCCGGAGACCTGGGACGCGATGCTCGCCAATATCCGGGCTGCTGAGGCGTCCACCGGAACGACGTGCCTGGTGTCGATGGACCTCGGCGGTCCCAAGCTGCGCACCGGCGCCATCCGGTCCGGGCAGCAGGTGCTGAAACTCAGACCGTCGCGCGACGAAGTCGGCACCGTGACCGAACCGGCGCGGCTCTGGCTGGGAAACCCGCCGGACGGCGCGCGCGGGGAACCCTCTGCGCCCGCGGTCCCGTTGCGGGAGGCCGCGTGGGCGGGCCGACGCCGCGTCGGCGAGAAGATCCGGGTGCTGGATGCGCGCGGCGCCCGGCGCACCATGACGGTCGAGAGCGTGTCGGGCGACGGCTGCCTGGTCTCGCTGCGCCGCACGGTGTACTTCGTGCCGGGGACGGCGTTGTCGGGCACGAGGAGGTCCGGGCGGAAGCACCGGAAGGCCCATGTCGGCGCACTCCCGCCGACCGAGCGATCGCTGCTGGTGCGCATCGGGGACCGCATCGTGCTCACCGGAGATCTGAGCCCGGCCGAGGTGTCGGGCGACGGGGCGCATCGCATCGGCTGCACGCTGGCCGAGGTCTTCGCCGATGCCAGACCCGGCGATCGAGTGCTGCTCGATGACGGCAGGATACGCGGGGTGATCACCGAGGTCGCCGACGATGAGTTGACGATGGAGGTGCGCAGCGCGGGAGCCGAAGGCACCCGGCTCCGCGCCGAAAAGGGGATCAACCTCCCGGACACGCGGCTCTCGCTCTCCGCCGTGACGGAGCAGGATGCGACGGATCTGGAGTACGTGAAACAGCACGCGGACATCGTGGGGATGTCCTTCGTGCGCAGCGCCGCAGATGTGCGGGACCTACTGCACCGTCTGGACGGCGTGAAGGACCACACGCTGGACATCGTGCTCAAGATCGAGACGGTCGCCGCGTTCGAGTCCCTGCCGCAGATTCTCCTCGAGGCCATGCGATGGGAGGACATCGGCGTCATGATCGCCCGTGGCGACCTCGCGGTGGAGGCCGGTTTCGAACGGCTGGCTGAGGTGCAGGAGGAGACCCTCTGGCTGTGCGAGGCAGCGCATGTTCCGGTGATCTGGGCCACCGAGGTCTTGGACTCCATGGCCCGCACCGGGCTGCCATCCCGGGCCGAGATCACCGATGCGGCGATGGCCGAGCGGGCGGAATGCGTGATGCTCAACAAGGGGCCCTATATCGACGAGGCCATCACGATGCTGGCGGGCATCCTCGGCAGGATGCAGGACCACATGCAGAAGAAGCGCAGCCTCTTGCGGCGGCTCCACGCGTGGGATCTGGAGGAGGCCGAGCCCGGCATCGTCGATCAGTCACCTCGCCGGGGTCGCTGAGCCGCGCCGCACGCACGCCGTGATGCCGAGGCCCGCCCCGGGGACCACAATGGGAGCATGACCCGCCGCGGCTTGATCCTGTTCGCGGCGCTCGGGATCGCGTGGGGCATCCCATACCTGTTCATCAAGATCGCGGTCGTGGAGCTCGAACCCGCCATGGTGGTGCTCGCCCGCGCGGCCCTGGCCGCGATCCTGCTGCTCCCGCTCGCGTTCGTGCGGCACGAGGTGGGCCCGGTCGTGCGTCGCTGGAAGCCGATGCTCGCCTACACGCTCGTGGAGATCATCATTCCCTGGTACTTCCTCAGCTCGGCCGAGCAGCGGCTGCCGAGCTCGACCGCCGGTCTGCTGCTGGCCGCCGTGCCGCTCGCCGGGGTCGCCGTCGCGTTCGCCATGGGCCGGCCGGAGCGGCTCTCGGGGCTCAACTGGGTCGGCATCGGGGCCGGGATGCTCGGGGTCGCCGCCCTCGTCGGCCTCGACGTCGCCGGCTCCGACCTCATCGGGGTCGCCGAGATGGCGCTCGTGGTTGTGGGCTATGCGCTCGGGCCGGCGATCCTCGCCCGGTGGATGTCCGACCTCCCCGGAGTCGGCGTGGTCGCCGTGTCGCTCGCCTGGACCGCGATCCCCTACGTCCCATTCGTGCTGCTCACGGGAGCCTGGCCCGCAGTCTGGCCGTCGACGCCCGCGATCGTCTCGATCGTCGTGCTCGCGGTGGTCTGCAGCGTCTTCGCGTTCCTGGCCATGGTTGCGCTGGTCGCCGAGATCGGGCCGGTGCAGGCGACCGCCGTCACCTACGTCAACCCGGCCGTCGCGATCATCGCCGGGGCGGTCGTGCTCGGCGAGCGTGTCACGGTCGTGACGATCGTCGGCTTCGCCCTCGTGCTCGCGGGCTCCTACCTCGTCACCCGGCGACGCGCTCCCGTCGCCGCCGCGGGACCGGAGGAGGCCGTCGCGGGCACCCTGAGCGACCCGCTCGATCGCGATTGACGAGGATGCGGCGAGCGAGCCCTCGCTTCGGTGGACCACAACGGCATCGAGTCCGCGAGATCACGTGCCGTTCGGCTCCAGCAGGCGCTCGAGGCGGGCGTAGCTCGTCTCCATGCCATCGGTCATGCCGGTGGCCAGCACGGCGTCGCGCTGCTCGAGGTTCGCATAGGTGATCAGCAGCGAGAGCAGCGTGCCGCCCTCGACGGGCGTGAGCGTCAGCTCGTTGCGCGTGGCCGGGAAGTCCATCCCGATCATCGCCTCGGTGGTCACGGCACGGTACGGCTCCTGCGACTC
>JBAQPI010000247.1:0-1970 GCA_049305635.1 Rhodoglobus sp.
CTCGCGCGCCGGCCACCGTCGCGACGCCCAGCTCGGAGTGCGCGCTGCGTTCGAGCACCGCGTTGGCCCACACCCGGTTCGCCGCGATCGAGGGATCGGTGTCTGGCTCGTTCTCGAATCCCGCGCCGGGCACGGCGAGGGTGCGCCCGCGCTGCTGCACCCGGTGCGACGACGGCACGGTGCCGTCGAGCGCGGCCAGGGACTGCAGGAACCGCTCGGCCTCCCGGTCGAACACGGCCTGTTCCGTGGCGAGCTCGAAGACCCCCGACATGAAGTTCTCCTCGCTCGCGTTCTCCTCGAGGCGGCGCACGAGATAGCCGATCGCGGAGTCGAACTCGCGCGGATGCACCACGGGGGTGTAGAGCAGCAGGCCGCCGACCTCGGCCTTGACGGCATCCGCCTGGCCGGTCGCCATGCCGAGCAGCATCTCGAACTCGACGCGATGCTCCACGCGGCGGGCCTTGGCGAGCAGTCGCGCGAACGCGACATCGAACAGGTTGTGGCCGGCGACGCCGATGCGCACGGCATCGGTGCGCTCCGGGGTGAAGGCCCAGTCGAGGACGCGCTTGTAGTTGGTGTCGGTCTCGAGCTTGGAATGCCAGGTCGCCTGCGGCCAACCGTGCATCGTGGCATCCACTCGCTCCATCGCCAGGTTGGCGCCTTTGACGACGCGCACCTTGATGCCGGCGCCGCCCGACGCCCGACGCCGGATCGCCCATTGGGTGAGGCCCTGCAGCGCCGCGAGCGCGTCGGGGAGGTAGGCCTGCAGCACGATGCCGGCTTCGAGATTGGCCAGTCGCGGCTGGTCGAGCAGGCGCTGGAACACCGCGACGGTGAGGTCGAGGTCGCGGTACTCCTCCATGTCGAGGTTGATGAACTTGGTCGAAGGCGAGTCGGCGGCGAACTCGTAGAGCGGGGTGAGCCGCGCCACGACGGTGTCCACCATGTCGTCGAAGGCCCACATCGAGAGCTGGCTGGCGATCGAGGAGACCTTGATCGAGACATAGTCGACGTCGTCGCGTTCGAGCAGTTCGCGCGTGCCGGCCAGTCGCCTGGCTGCCTCGTCGTCGCCGAGCACGGCCTCGCCGAGCAGGTTGAGGTTGAGCCGGATCCCGCGCCCTCGCAGCCGCGCGAGCGTGCGGTCGAGCTGCTTCGGCGTCGCGTCGATCACGAGGTGCCCGACCATGCGGCGGAAGACCCGGCGGGCGATCGGCACGATCGGCCATGGCAGCAGAGGCGCGAAGCCGCCGCCGGCCAGGATCGCGAACCGCAGGTACCAGGGCAGGAACGCCGGGATGCCGTGGCTGAGCTTCTCCAGGTTGCGGCCGGCGACGCGCAGGTCCTCCGGTCGCATCACGCGGTCCACGAAGCCGATCGTGAAGTCGAGGCCTCGCGGGTCTTTGAGCAGTCCCGCGAGACGTTGCGCGCTCGCATCCGCGGGCACTCCTTCGCTCGCATCCAGCCACCGCCTGACGGTGGCGAGCGTTTCACCGCCGAGGTCGGCGGGGCGCGCGAGGGGGCCGGTCTCCGCGGGGAGCATGGCAAAAGCCTAGCGAGGGCTCGCACCTGGTGCCGGGCGAGCAGAATCCGCCCCTCGGTGACGCATCAACCAACGGTAGAATCGGGGGATGCCGGACACGACCGACGAGGAGCGCCAGCTCTGGCGCGCTTTCTTCGTGATGCGCCGCCAACTCGACTTCAACCTCGAGCGACGCCTGCACTCCGACGCCGGGATCTCCAGCGCCGACTTCGAGATCCTCGCCTCCCTCTTCGAGGAGCCGACGAAGCGTCGGCGCTCCGGACAGATCGGCGACATCATCGGCTGGGAGAAGAGCCGGGTCTCGCACCAGATCGCGCGCATGGAGCAGCGGGGACTCGTCGCCCGCGAGACCTGCGACGACGACGCCCGCGGCGTGTGGGTGGCCCTCACCGCGGAGGGCCGACGCGCCGTGCTGCGTGCCGTGCGGGAC
>JBAQPI010000248.1:0-2369 GCA_049305635.1 Rhodoglobus sp.
GTAGAGCTCGAGCTGGCCGTGGGGTGCGATGTAGAGGAAGAACACGTCGAGCCGGTCGAACTCGGCCATGACCGCCGCGGTGAGCCCGAGCTGCTGCGCGTTGTTGAACAGCAGGTACGGCGCATACACCCCGACGATGCCGAAGGCGATGCACTGCGCCGCAAGCCAGGCGTTGTTGGTCCACACGAAGCCCGTGAAGGAGGTGCCGGAGTTCTGCGAGTAGTAGTTCACGAAGTCCTCCTTCGCGTACCGCTCGAGCTCGGCCGTCGAGCCCAGGCTCGCGAGCACCGCCGGGTTCTCGGCCGCCCAGAAGCCGTAGAGCATCGCGATGAGCGCGGTCGCGAGCGCGACGGCCAGACACAGCCAGCGGATGCGGAACAGCGCGGCAGGCAACTGCGCCGCGAAGAACCGAGGCAGCCGGCTCAGCACGTTCGCCGAGGCGCCCGTGAATCGCAGCCGCGCCCGGCTCAGCCACAGCGACAGCCGGTCGCCCTGCACGGACTGGCCGGCCGTGGTCCTGATCGCCGAGAGCTGGCTCGCGCCCGCCTGGTACCCCTCGATGAGCGCGTCGGCCTCGGCGCCCGTGAACCGGCGCTTGGCGCCGAGGGCGGCAAGGCGGTCCCACTCATCGCGGTGTGCGGCGGTGTAGGCGTCGAGGTCCATCTGCTTCAATGATGGCATGGCCACTGGCGCGGCATCCGGTGCGATCTCGCACGAGGAGCACCTGCACGAACTCGTCACCGGTGAGGCCGTCGCCCTCGACCTGCGGCCGGCGAGCTTCGTGCTCCGCGCGGCCGGCGCGATGATCGACTGGCTGGTCTACTTCGGCAGCTACATCCTGCTGGCCGTGGTGTTCCTCGACGTCGCCGGGCAGCTCGGCCTCGACGAGGCGATCACCCAGGCGATCGCGGTCGCCGGTCTCGTGCTCGCGATCGTCGTCATCCCGACGGCGGTCGAGACCCTCAGCCAGGGCAAGTCGCTCGGCAAGCTCGCGGTCGGGGCGCGGATCGTGCGCGACGACGGCGGCTCGATCGGGTTCCGGCACGCCTTCATCCGCGCGCTCACGGGCGTGTTCGAGACCTACATCACCTTCGGCGGCATGGCCGCGATCGTCGCCCTGCTCAACGGACGGGCCAAGCGCCTCGGCGACCTCGTTGCGGGCACCTACAGCCAGCACGAGCGCGTCTCGCGCATCGTTGCGCCCGTCTTCGGCGTGCCCGTCGAACTCGCCGAGTGGTCGAGGACCGCGGATGTCGCCAAGCTCCCCGACGCGCTGGCCCGACGCGTGGCGCAATTCCTGGGCCAGGCCGCCGCCATGACGCCGGACTCCCGCCGCCGCCTGGCGCGGGAGCTCGCGAACGAGGCCTCGATCCACGTCTCCCCGGTGCCCATCGGCGTCGACGCGGAACTCTTCCTCGCCGCGGTCGCGGTCATGCGCCGGGAGCGCGAGTTCGCCGCCCTCGAGCTCGAGCAGGCCGGACTGCGGCGACTCGCCCCCGTGCTGCAGGGGATGCCGCGCGGGTTCCCGGATCGGGGGTAGGCGGAGGGCTAGTAGCGGTAGTGGTCCACCTTGTAGGGACCATCGACCGGCACGCCGATGTAGGCGGCCTGCTCGGGGGTCAGGCGCGTGAGCACCACGCCGAGGGCGTCGAGGTGCAGCCGGGCGACCTTCTCGTCCAGGTGCTTGGGCAGCACGTAGACGGTCTTCTCGTAGCGGCCGTCCGCGTTGTTCGCCCAGAGCTCGATCTGCGCGAGCACCTGGTTGGAGAACGAGTTGCTCATCACGAACGAGGGATGCCCGGTCGCGTTGCCGAGGTTCATGAGCCGGCCCTCGCTCAGCACGAGCACGCTGCGGCCGGAGGGCAGGCGCCACTCGTGCACCTGCGGCTTGATCTCGACCTTCTCGGCGCCCGCGAGCTTCTCGAGGCCCGCGATGTCGACCTCGTTGTCGAAGTGGCCGACGTTGGCGACGATCGCGAGGTGTTTCATGCCGAGCAGGTGGTCGACCGTGATGACGTTCTCGTTGCCCGTGCCGGTGACCCAGATGTCGACCTCGCCGAGCACGCTCTCGATGGTCGTGACCTGGTAGCCGTCCATGGCCGCCTGCAGGGCGTTGATCGGGTCGATCTCGCTCACGATGACGCGCGCGCCCTGGCCGCGCAGCGCCTCCGCGGCGCCCTTGCCGACATCGCCGTAGCCCGCGACGAAGGCGATCTTGCCGCCGATGAGCACGTCGGTGGCGCGGTTGAGCCCGTCGGGCAGCGAGTGGCGGATGCCGTACTTGTTGTCGAACTTGGACTTCGTCACCGAGTCGTTGACATTGATCGCCGGGAACAGCAGCTGCCCGGCCTTCGCGAGCTCGTAGAGGC
>JBAQPI010000249.1:0-2482 GCA_049305635.1 Rhodoglobus sp.
AAGTCGATGAGCGAGGCGCCGTACAACCCGGTCGCCCCCGCGCTCGCCAACGCGATCCGCGACGCGCTCGGGGTGCGGCCGTATGAGCTGCCGATGTCGCGGGACCGGCTGTGGCGGCTCGCGAACGGCGCCTGAGGCCGCGCGCTGCGGGCGCGCGCCGGCTGTCTTCCGCAGCGCCGCGGCCGCGCGCTGCCTTCCGAAACGACGGAGCCTTCCTCCCCACCGCATGCGGGTCCGCCAGGATCGGCGTGGGAATGGGCGGGGTTCCGTCATTTCGGAAGGCTCGACGGCGGTACGCGAGCGGGCGGGAGGGCGGGATCAGGTTGCCCAGGTACGAGGGAGGGAGTGGATCGCTCCCGTCGTGACCGTCAGCGGTAAGGCCGTGCTGTCCGCGCGTGCCGAGAGCACCTCGGCGAGGATCGAGACCGCGGTCTCCTCCGGCGTGGACGAGCCGAGGTCGAGGCCGATGGGGCTGTGCAGTCTGGCGATGGCCGCGTCATCCACCCCGCGTTCGCGAAGGGATGCCACGCGGCGGTCGTGCGTGTTGCGCGAGCCCATCGCCCCGACGTAACCGGCCGGGCTCGCCAGCGCGATCGCGATGAGCTCGGCGTCGAAACGGGCGTCGTGGCTGAGCACGCAGACGACGGTGTC
Source organism: Rhodoglobus sp. (assembly GCA_049305635.1). GTDB lineage: Bacteria > Actinomycetota > Actinomycetes > Actinomycetales > Microbacteriaceae > Rhodoglobus. The sequence goes on from JBAQPI010000249.1 coordinate 652, forward strand.
GGCGTCGACGGGCGTCGCGGCCAGGTACTCGGTCGGCCACCGCGCGATGCGCTCGACGCCGGGGAAGCGTGCCGCGGTGAGGAACAGCGGGCGCGGGTCGCACACCGTCACGCGGAAGCCGAGCACGCTCGCCGCGGCGGCGAGGGCGGCCGAGAACTCCATGGCGCCGAAGACGATCATGTGCCGGTCGACGGGCGGCTCGTCCACGTATCCGCACACCTCGATCGGGCGGGCGGCGCGCAGGCTCTCGGCGATCGGATCCGTGAGCAGTTGGACGTGGATGCGCAGCTGCCCGCCGCACGTGAGCCCGACGCTGAACGCCGTCTCGTCGCTCACCCCGTACTCGACGGTGCGGGACACCCCGTCGGCGAGCACCTCGGTCGCGACCTCCACGACCGCGCCCTCGACGCAGCCCCCTGCGATGCTGCCGATGACGGCTTCGCCGTCCCACGCCATCGAGGTGCCGACGGTGCGCGGGGCGCTGCCCTCGATCGCGATCGCCGTCGCGACCGCGAGCCGGCGTCCGGCGTCGTGGGCCTCGAGCAGGCGGGCCGCGATCTCGTGCATGCTCCCAGGCTCGCACACGCGGGTTTCGGACCGGTTACGGGCGGCCCGGCCCCGCGCTTCGATATGCCCCGCGCCTCTTCGCGGATCAGGAGAGACGTGCGGACACGCCGGGATGCCCGGCCCGGCACGCGGGGACGCTCGTCGCCGATCCTGATCCGCGACGAGCGAGCGGCGGGAACTCGGCGTAACGAGAACGACACGGAGGGCTGCTAGAAACGGCGCATGCTGATCCGCGATGCCCTGGCCGTGATGATCGACGAGCGCACCGAGCGCTCGGGGGACCTCGAGGTCGCCGGCGAGGGCGAGCTGGACGCCTCGGGTTGCGTCGTCACCCCCGGCCTCGTCAACGCGCACCACCACCTGCTGCAGTCCGCGTTCCGCACGCTGCCCGACACGAGCGGCGTGCCGATGTCTGCGTGGCTGCCGACGATGGCGGCGGCCTACGCCGCGGCGGGGGTGGATGCCGAGCTCGCCGCGACCGCGGCATCCGTCGGCGTGGCCGAGGGTCTGCTGTGCGGCGTGACGACCGTCGCCGACCACCACCTGACGTGGCCTTCGGGCGGGGACGGCGTGGACATCGCCCGCGCCACGACGGATGCCGCGCGGTCCCTCGGCGGGCGACTCGTCTTCGTGCGGGGGGCGGCGCGCGACGATCCGCAGGAGGCCGCGGCATCCGCCGAAGCCGTCGTGAACGCACTGGACACCAGCGACGGGATGCTCCAGCTCGCGGTCGGCCCCGCCGGCGTGCACAGCGACCCCCGCGAGACCTTCGAACTGCTCGGCGAGGTCGCCGCGAAGCACGGCCTGCGCCGGCGGACCCAGGCCAACGAGCAGGTGGATGTCGCGATCGCCCTCGAGAAGTACGGCCGTCGCCCGCTCGAGCTGCTCGAGGAGTGGGGCTGGCTCACCGATGACGTCACCCTCGCGCACCTGTGCGACGTGACGCCAAGCGAGATCGACCGGCTCGCCGCCGCCGGGGTCACCGCGACCCACGCGCCGGGCTGCGATCTGCCGATGGGCTGGGGCATCGCCCCCGTCGTGACGCTGCGAGCGGCGGGGGTGACCGTCGGTCTCGGCACGAGCGGCGGAGGCAGCAACGACGCCGGCCACCTGCTCGCGGATGCCCGCCTCGCCATGCAGGTCGCCCCCCTCGTCGGCCCCCCGATCGCCGCGCGGCAGGTGCTCGGCATGGCCACCGAGGGGTCCGCGGTCGGCCTCGGTCGCCCCGAACTCGGGCACCTGCGCCCGGGCGCCGCGGCCGACT
>JBAQPI010000250.1:0-4879 GCA_049305635.1 Rhodoglobus sp.
GCGGGGCGCTGTCCCCGACGCTGGGTCATCCGATCGCGATGGCCTACGTGGACCGCGCGGTGAGCGCGGTCGGCACGCCGTTGGAGATCGATGTGCGCGGGAGCCGAGTGGCGGCATCCGTGGTCGGATTGCCGTTCTATGAGAGGGAGAAGTGATGGCTGCACCTGCTGACCTGAAGTACACGTCCGAGCACGAGTGGGTGCTCGTCGAGGGCCAGGTCGCGACGGTGGGCATCACCGCCTACGCGGCGGAGAAGCTCGGCGACATCGTCTATGTCGACCTGCCGAAGGCGGGCTCGAGCATCGCCGCGGGCAAGGTCGTCGGCGAGATCGAGTCCACGAAGTCGGTCGGCGAGCTCTTCGCCCCGGTCGCGGGCACCGTCGTCGAGACCAACGAGGCCGTCGTCGCGAGTCCCGAGATCGTCAACGCCGACCCGTTCGGCGAGGGCTGGCTCATCAAGGTCGAATTCGCTCAGCTGCCCGAGCTGCTGAGCCTCGAGCAGTACACCGCGCTGACGGTATGACCGACCTGTTCGCCGACCGCCACATCGGCACGGATGCCGCGGCCCAGAAGTCCATGCTCGCCGCGATCGGCTACGACTCCGTCGAGTCCCTCGTCGATGCCGCCGTGCCCGGCGGAATCCGGGTGGGGAGACTCGCCTCGATCATCCCGCCGGCGGCATCCGAGCGCGCGACGATCGCCGAGTTGCGCGCCCTCGCCGGCCGCAACCGCGTGAACCGCTCCCTCATCGGCCTCGGCTACTACGACACCATCACCCCCGCGGTGATCAAGCGCAACGTGCTGGAGAACCCCAGCTGGTACACGGCCTACACGCCCTACCAGCCGGAGATCTCGCAGGGTCGCCTCGAGGCGCTGCTGAACTTCCAGACCATGGTCGCCGAACTCACGGGCATGACGACCGCGAACGCTTCGATGCTCGACGAGGGCACGGCCGTCGTCGAGGGCATGCTGCTCGCGCGCCGGGCCTCGGGTACCTCGTCGAACGTCTTCGTCGTGGATGCCGACGCGCTGCCGCAGACCAAGGCCCTGCTGCGCAACCGCGCCGAGGCCCTCGGCATCGAACTCGCTGAGGTGGAGCTGTCGGGCTCGGCCGATGTCCCGGAGTCCTTCGGCGTCTTCGTGCAATACCCCGGCGCCTCCGGCCGTGTCTGGGACCCGAGCCCCGTGATCGCGACCGCCAAGGAGCGCGGCGGCCTCGCCGTCGTCGCCGCCGACCTGCTCGCCCTCACCCTGCTGAAGTCACCCGGCGACCTCGGCGCCGATGTCGCCGTGGGCACCTCGCAGCGCTTCGGCGTGCCCATGGGCTTCGGCGGACCCCACGCGGGCTACCTCGCCGTGCGCGCCGGCCTCGAACGCCAGCTCCCGGGCCGCCTCGTCGGCGTCTCCCAGGATGCCGCAGGCAACACCGCCTACCGCCTCGCCCTGCAGGCGCGCGAGCAGCACATCCGCCGCGAGAAGGCCACCTCCAACATCTGCACCGCCCAGGTGCTCCTGGCGGTGATGGCCTCGATGTACGCGGTCTACCACGGCCCGGACGGGCTCAAGCGCATCGCGCAGTTCGTGCACGCGAGCGCCGTGCTCACCGCCAAGGAGCTCACCGCCCGCGGGCTGCGCGTCCTCGGCGACAGCTATTTCGACACCCTCCTGGTCGAGGTCGAGGATGCCGCAGCCACCGTCACCCGCGCCCACGAGCTCGGCGTGCTCCTCCACGCCGCCAGCGCCACCACGGTGACGCTCGCCTTCGACGAGGTCGCCGCGGAGGAGCTCGACGCCATCATCCCGACCCTGCTGGAGGTCTTCGGCGTGGCCGGTGTCGAGCGCGCGGCAGCGCCGGGCGAGGGCGTCTTCGAGCCCTCCGACCCGCGCTGGTACGTGCTCTCGCCGAAGATCCAGCACGAGTATCTGCCGTCGCTGGCCAGGACGAGCGCGTACCTCACGCATCCCGTGTTCAACACGCATCGTTCGGAGACGAGCATGATGCGCTACCTCAAGTACCTCGCCGACAAGGACTACGCGCTCGACCGCGGGATGATCCCGCTCGGCTCGTGCACGATGAAGCTCAACGCCGCCACCGAGATGGAGGCGGTGACATGGCCCGAGTTCGCGGGGCTGCACCCCTTCGCCCCTTCGGGGGACGCCGAGGGCTACCTCGAGCTCATCGGTCAACTGGAGTCGTGGCTCGCCGAGGTGACCGGCTACGACGCGGTCTCGCTCCAGCCCAACGCCGGCAGCCAGGGCGAGCTCGCGGGCCTGCTCGCGATCCGCGGCTACCACCTCGCCAACGGGGATGCGCGGCGCACGACCTGCCTCATCCCCTCGAGCGCGCACGGCACCAACGCGGCCTCCGCGATGCTCGCCGGCCTGCGGGTCGTCGTCGTGGGCACCGACGAGCTCGGCAACGTCGACCTCGACGACCTGCACGCCAAGATCGCCGAGCACCGCGACGACCTCGCCGCGCTCATGATCACCTACCCCTCCACGCACGGCGTTTACGAGCACGAGGTGCGCGCCATCGCGGATGCCGTGCACGAGGCCGGCGGACAGGTCTACATCGACGGGGCGAACCTCAACGCCCTGCTCGGCTACGCGCGGTTCGGGGACTTCGGCGGGGATGTCTCGCATCTCAACCTGCACAAGACCTTCTGCATCCCGCACGGCGGGGGAGGGCCGGGTGTCGGCCCGGTGGCGGCGAAGGCGCATCTCGCGCCGTACCTGCCCGCGGCTCCTGGCACGACGCACTTCGACGACCCGCACATCGTGAGCGCGGCGAGGTACGGCAGCCCGAGCATCCTGCCGATCTCGTGGGCGTACGTGCGCATGATGGGCGCCGAAGGCCTCAAGGCCGCGACCGGCGCCGCGGTGCTCGCCGCGAACTACATCGCCGTGCGGCTGCGCGAGCACTACCCGGTGCTCTACGCGGGCGACAACGGCCTCGTCGCGCACGAGTGCATCCTCGACCTGCGGCCGCTCAGTCAGGCGACCGGCATCGACAACAACGACGTCGCCAAGCGGCTCATCGACTTCGGCTTCCACGCGCCGACGATGTCGTTCCCGGTGCCGGGCACCCTGATGGTCGAGCCGACCGAGAGCGAGGACCTCGCCGAGCTCGACCGCTTCATCGAGGCCATGATCGCGATCAAGGCGGAAGCGGATGCCGTCGCCGCCGGCGCCTGGCCCGCCGACGACAACCCGCTGGTGCACGCGCCGCACACCGCCGAGTCGGTCGTCTCCGGCGAGTGGGCCCACGCCTACACCCGCGAGCAGGCGGTCTACCCGCTGAAGTCGCTCGTGCGGAACAAGTACTGGCCGCCGGTGCGCCGCGTCGACAACGCCTGGGGCGACCGCAACCTGTTCTGCGCCTGCCCGCCGCCCGAGGCCTTCGAGTAGCGGCGCTGCCCGGGCTCGCGTCCCCGCCGCTCTCTCGCTCACTCTCTTTTCAGGTTCAGACGGCCCTTGGCTGGATAATCCACACAACGGTCAACTGAACCTGAAAAGCGACGGTTTGCTGCTCCTCGACGGCGAGGTCGGCGGGACGTTCTTCACCGAATGCCCCAGACCAGTGGATGCTTCGACCCGCCGTGCCAGCCTCGCCCGGTGAGCATCGACCTCGTTCTCTCCGCCCATCACGGCGTCGCGCCGCGCGCGGCCTTCCTCGCGGCGGGCGTGACGTCGTACGCCTTGGGACGCGCGCGTCACGAAGGGCGCCTGCTGCGAGTGCGGCGTGCCTGGTTTGCCGAGCCGACGGCCGATCCGCGCATCGTCACGGCGGTCCGCATCGGCGGCGCGCTCACGTGTCACTCGGTCCTCGAACGCCATGGCCTGTGGGTACTGCCGGATGAGCGGATCCACGTTTCGGTTCCGGCGAACGCGGGGCGCCTACGGTCCGCGAAGAGTGCGCGGATTCCGTTGGCCGCGGAGCCCGGTGGCGCGGTGGTGCACTGGAGGCGCCCCGCCGGGGAGGTGCTGCATCCGATCGACGATCTTGCGACCGCGCTTGCGCACTACGCGACCTGCGCGAGCCCCGAGTTCGCTCTCGTCGCAATCGACTGTGCGCTGAACCGCTCGCTCGTCACGGTCGAGATGCTCGAAGCCGCCTTCGTCGGCCTCCCCGAACGATGCCGGGCACTGTTGCTCCACGCCGACTCGTCGAGCCAATCAGGGCTGGAGACGCTTTCGCGGGATCGGCTGCGACGTCATCGCGTTCGGGTTCGTACGCAGGTGCGGATCCGCGGGGTCGGCCGGGTCGATGTGCTCATCGGCGACCGCCTCGTGCTCGAGCTCGACGGCTACGGTTTCCACGCCACCGGCGAGGCGTTCGAGACCGACCGTCGGCGCGACCTCGCCCTCCATGCACTCGGGTATCGGGTCGTCCGGCTCAGCTACCGCCAGGTTATGGAGGGCTGGGATGGCGCCGAGCAGGTGATCCTCTCGATGATCCGCCGGGGTGACCACCGCTGGCCCCGCCACCGCGATGCTTGACGTCGACCGCTTTTCAGGTTCAGCCAGGCGATGGTTGGACTATCCAGGTGTTGCCCAGCTGAACCTGAAAAGCGAGTGAAGCGAGTGAGGCGAGTGGGGCGGGAGGGGAGGGTGAGGGCTCAGCCGGGCGTCGGCGCGAACCAGTTCGGAAACGTCGCGGCCGCCCACGGGTAGCCGATGAAGATCGCCGCGTCGATGAGCACGTGCGCGATGATCAATGGCAGCAGCCTGCCGTAGCGGCTGTACAGCCATCCGAAGAGCACGCCCATCGCGAGGTTGCCGATGAACGCCCCGACGCCCTGGTAGAGGTGATAGGTGCCGCGCAGGGCGGCCGTGGCGAGGATGATCGTCCAGCGTCCCCAGCCGAGTTCGGCCAAGC
>JBAQPI010000251.1:0-4881 GCA_049305635.1 Rhodoglobus sp.
CCCCACACCCCGAGGATGGATTCAGGGGCCTGGAAGACCCCCGAGGCCCCGGAGAATCAAGGGAACTCGGACCCCGAGCGCCCTGACACGGAAGAGGTCACTGGTTCGATCCCAGTATCGCCCACCACGGATCTACTGGGGAGTTTCGTCACGCGATCGACGACTACAGTGCAGGACGATGTGCTTGTGGTCGTGGTGGTGACGCTCGCCCACCGCCGCGACGTCTACGCGGGCTGAACGCTGCGGGCACGTCGCGCCTACCGGAGATCGCCGGGAGTCAGAGCGCGGCAAGACGCTTTGAGAAGGGTTCGAGGGTCTGTGCCATCGCGTGAAGGTCGGTGGTGCCGTCCTCGGCGACAAGGCGTTCGGCGATCCATGTCCGAGCGAGCGTCGAGGCGGGTATACCGGCGCGTTCGGCTGCGGCCTCAAGCGCTTCGATCTCGACTTCGGACAGGCGCAACGAGTAGACGCGGGAGCGCTGGCCGTGACGCGTGATGATGGTCCCCGGCTTCAGGGGTGCGTCGGGGTTTGCCTCCGCGGCCTCGGCTTCGGCGCGCAGAGTCTCGGCGATGTCGGTCATGGTGCGTCTCCTTCCGTGATGTAGCGGCGCTGGTCGGTGATGTTGGCGGGCCACCCGTTGACGCCGTAGCGGCAACCGTTGCGAGGCCACCGCCGGGACGTCTACGAGCGGTGAGCGCCGCCACTAAAGTTGTCGGGTGAGCAAGACCGGATTCGACCTCTTCACCGACCGCAGTGTCGTCGCCATGCGCGTCAACGGCGAACTGCGGGATCTCGCAGCGACGGTGAGCGAGGCCGACACCGTCGAACCGGTGACGATCGACTCGCCGGACGGGCTCGGCATCCTGCGGCACTCGGCAGCGCACGTGACCGCGCAGGCCGTGCAGTCGATCAACCCGGAGGCCAGGCTCGGCATCGGCCCGCCGATCACCGACGGCTTCTACTACGACTTCGACGTCGCCGAACCCTTCACCCCCGAGGATCTCAAGGCGATCGAGAAGGCCATGGACCGGATCATCCGCCAGGGCCAGCGCTTCCAGCGCCGGGTCGTCACCGAGGCCGAGGCGCGGGCCGAGCTGGCCGGCGAGCCGTACAAACTCGAGCTCATCGGCCTCAAGGGCGCGGGCGACGACAATGAGTCCGTCGAGGTCGGCGGCGCAGAGCTCACGATCTACGACAACGTCGACGGCAAGACCGGCGAGGTGTACTGGAAAGACCTGTGCCGCGGCCCGCACCTGCCGAACACGCGCATGATCGGCAACGGCTGGAAGCTGCAGCGCAACGCCGCCGCCTACTGGCGCGGGAGCGAGAAGAACAAGCAGCTGCAGCGCATCTACGGCACGGCCTGGCCGACCAAGGATGAATTGCGCGCGCATGTCGAGCGCCAGGAGGAGGCCGCCAAGCGCGACCACCGCAAACTCGGCGCCGAGCTCGACCTGTTCTCGTTCCCGGAGGAGATCGGCTCGGGACTCGCGGTGTTCCATCCAAAGGGCGGCATCATCCGCGCCGAGATCGAGAATTTCATGCGCGAGCGCCTGCTCGCCAACGACTACGAGCTCGTCAACACCCCGCACATCACCAAGGGCCACCTCTACGAGATCAGCCAGCACCTCAACTGGTACAAGGACGGCATGTTCCCGCCCATGCACCTCGACGAGGAGCGCGACGCCGACGGGCACGTCACGCGGCAGGGGCAGGACTACTACCTCAAGCCCATGAACTGCCCCATGCATAACCTGATCTTCCGCGCCCGGGGCCGCAGCTACCGCGAGCTGCCGCTGCGCCTGGCCGAGTTCGGCACGGTGTACCGCTACGAGAAGTCGGGCACCCTGCAGGGCCTCACCCGCGTGCGCGGCCTGACCCAGGATGACGCCCACGTCTACGTCACCCCCGACCAGGTCAAGGCGGAGCTCGCCAGCCAGCTCGGGTTCGTGCTCGAGACCCTGCGCGGCTACGGGCTGGACGACTTCTACCTCGAGCTGTCGACGAAGGACCCGGAGAAGTCCGTTGGAACGGACGCCCAGTGGGATGAGGCGACCGGCATCCTGCGACAGGTGGCCACCGAATCCGGGCTCGAGCTCGTCGATGACCCGGGTGGCGCCGCGTTCTACGGCCCGAAGATCTCGGTGCAGGCGCGGGATGCGATCGGCCGCACCTGGCAGCTGTCGACCGTGCAGCTGGACTTCAACCAGCCGGAGCTGTTCCAGCTCGAGTACACCGGTTCCGACGGCACCAAGCAGCAGCCGGTGATGATCCACCGCGCGCTACTGGGCTCGATCGAGCGCTTCTTCGCGATCCTGCTCGAGCACTATGCCGGGGCTTTCCCGGTCTGGCTGTCCCCGGTGCAGGTGGTCGGCATCCCGGTGGCGGAGGACTTCGAGGAGTACCTCGGCGGCATCATCCGTCGCCTGAAAGATCTCGGCGTGCGCGCCGAACTCGACGCCGGCAGCGACCGGATGCAGAAGAAGATCCGCACCCACACCCTGCAGAAGGTGCCGTTCCAGCTCATCGCCGGCGCCGAGGACGCGGCGAACGGCTCGGTGAGCTTCCGGTTCCGCGACGGCAGCCAGGAGAACGGCATCCCGGTGGATGACGCGATCGCCCGCATCACGCAGGCGATCGCGACCAAGGCGCAGGTCTAGCGTGCGCGACTACGACGGCTCCGACCTCGGCGAGGTCGAGGACGGGGCGGCCTTCGCGGCCGTGCCCGACGCGTTCCAGCGGCTGTGGACCCCGTACCGGATCGCCTACATCAAGACCAACCAGGAGCAGGAGCCCGAGACGGAGGACTGCCCGTTCTGCGTCGCACCGACGCTCGCCGACGAGGACGCGCTCATCGTGCACCGCGGCGAGCACGCCTACGTGCTGCTCAACCTCTACCCCTACAACAGCGGCCACCTTCTGGTGTGCCCCTACCGCCACGTTGCGACGTATGACGAGGCGACACCCGAGGAGGTCGCCGAGATCGGTAGTCTCACCCAGGAGGCGATGCGCGTGCTGACCGAGACCGCGCAGTGCCACGGCTTCAACATCGGCATGAACCAGGGCCGGATCGCCGGTGCCGGCATCGCCGAGCACCTGCACCAGCACATCGTGCCGCGGTGGGCGCTCGACTCGAACTTCTTCCCGATCATCGCCGGGACGAAGGCGGTGCCGCGGTTGCTCGGTGAGGTCCGTGCCGAGGTCGCCGAGGCATGGCCAAGCCACTGAGCGCCGATTGGCTCCTCACCACCCCGCGTAGAATCTAGGATCATGACTGAAGAATCGGGACAGAGCTCTTCCAGCGGCACGAGGCGCGTCAAGCGCGGGCTGGCGGAGATGCTCAAGGGCGGCGTCATCATGGACGTCGTCACCGCCGACCAGGCGAAGATCGCCGAAGATGCGGGAGCCGTCGCCGTCATGGCGCTCGAGCGGGTGCCCGCAGACATCCGCGCGCAGGGCGGGGTGGCGCGCATGAGCGACCCGGACCTCATCGACGGCATCCGTGCCGCCGTCTCGATCCCGGTGATGGCGAAGGCGCGCATCGGCCACTTCGTCGAGGCCCAGGTGCTCGAAGCGCTCAAGGTCGACTACATCGACGAGTCCGAGGTGCTGTCGCCCGCCGACTACGTCAACCACATCGACAAGTGGGCCTTCAGCGTGCCCTTCGTCTGCGGCGCCACCAACCTCGGCGAGGCGCTGCGTCGCATCACCGAGGGCGCGGCCATGATCCGCTCGAAGGGTGAGGCGGGCACCGGGGATGTCTCCGAGGCCACCAAGCACATCCGCACCATCACGGGCGAGATCAACGCCCTCGCCTCGAAGTCGAAGGACGAGCTGTACGTCTCCGCGAAGGAGCTGCAGGCGCCGTATGACCTCGTCAAGGAGATCGCCGAGACCGGCAAGCTGCCCGTCGTGCTGTTCACGGCCGGCGGCGTCGCGACGCCCGCGGATGCCGCGCTCATGATGCACCTCGGCGCGGACGGCGTCTTCGTCGGCTCCGGCATCTTCAAGTCGGGCAACCCGGCCCAGCGCGCCGCCGCGATCGTCAAGGCGACCACGTTCTGGGAGGACCCGCAGGTGATCGCGGAGGCTTCCCGCGGCCTCGGCGAGGCGATGGTGGGCATCAACGTGTCCGACCTCGCGGCGCCGCATCGGCTCTCCGAGCGTGGCTGGTAGCGTTCGGGTCGGCGTCCTCGCCCTTCAGGGCGACTTTCGCGAGCACCTCGCCGTGCTGAGCGGGCTCGGCGCGGATGCCGTGCCGGTCAAGCGCCCCGCCGAGCTCGCGAGCGTGGCCGGCCTGGTGATCCCGGGCGGGGAGTCCACGGTGATGGACAAGCTCAGCCGCCTGTTCGGGCTCGCCGAACCGCTCAAGGCGGCCATTGCATCCGGGCTGCCCGTCTACGGCACCTGCGCGGGGCTCATCATGCTCGCCGACACCGTGCTGGACGCGATCGAGGGGCAGCGCTCGCTCGGCGGCTTCGACCTCGACGTGCGCCGCAACGCCTTCGGCTCCCAGCTGGACTCGTTCGAGACCGACCTCGATGTGCCGGTGCTCGGCGAGCCGCCCGTGCACGCCGTGTTCATCCGCGCGCCCGTGGTGGAGCGCGTGGGCTGGCGCGCGACGGCGCTCGCGCACCTGGACGACGGCCGCGTGGTCGCGGTCGAGCAGGGGCCGCTGCTGGGCACCTCGTTCCACCCGGAGATGACCGGGGACACGCGGTTCCACGAGTACTTCCTCACGAAGGTGCGGGCGGCCTAGCGTCCTACGCTGGGGCCATGAAGCTGTACTCGGACTTCGGCGGCCGTCGCAGCCGCCAGATCGCCGGCGACATCCTCGCGATCCTCGCGATCGGGTTGTGGGTCTGGCTCGGGGCCATCATC
>JBAQPI010000252.1:0-8185 GCA_049305635.1 Rhodoglobus sp.
CCGAGAGTGCGATTGAGCTCGACGATCGGCTCGAGCCACGGCGGCCACGGCGGGTCGAGCTGCACGCGATCGAAGCCCTCGGTGGTCTCGAGGATGTAGTCGTTGATCTGCCGCTGCCGTTCGCGCCGTCGCTTCGGCAGCCGGGCGCTCCCCACGAGCAGGAACAGCAGGATGCCGACGTAGGGAATGAAGAAGATCGCCAGCAACCACGCGAGCGCCGTCTGCGGCCGCCGGTTGCGCGGCACGTAGATGAGGGCGAGCACGCGGGCCACGAAGTCCACGACGAAGAGGGTGACCGCCAGGGTCACGGCGAACCAGCCCTGATCGGTCGTCGCTTGCACGGCGGCAGTCTATTGGCCGCTCGTCGGCCCGCCGTTACCGGAAGTTCACGAACTGCACCGCCACGTCGAGGTCCTTGCCCTTGAGCAGCGCCATCGTGGCCTGCAGGTCGTCGCGGCTCTTGGACTGCACCCGCAGCTCGTCGCCCTGGATCTGCGACTTCACGGTCTTGGGCGCCTCCTCGCGGATGATCTTGGAGAGCTTCTTGGCGTTCTCCGAGTCGATGCCGTTCTTGAGGCCCACCTCGATGCGGAACTCCTTGCCGCTCGCGAACGGTTCACCCGAGTCGAGCGAGCGCAGCGTGATGCCGCGCTTGATGAACTTCTGCTCCAGCACCTCGAGCACGGCCTTCACGCGCTCCTCCGCGCTGGCCTTCAGCAGCAGCTTCTCGCCGCTCCACTCTATGGATGCGCCCACGCCCTTGAAGTCGTAGCGCTGCGCGATCTCCTTCTGCGCCTGGTTGACCGCGTTCTCGGCCTCCATCTTGTCGACCTTGCTGACGATGTCGAATGAGGAATCTGCCATGTCCCCATGCTAGAACGTGAGCGTGAGCGCCCGCCTGTGGATCATCGTCGCCGGCACGGTCGCCCTCGTCGCGCTCGTGGCCCTCGTGCTGCGCCTGGGTACCCCGGATGACTCGGCGCCGCCGTTCGCCGCCCAGGCGAGCTCCCCGCCCACGACGCCGTGGGAGGGCGGCCCGCAGTACCTCGAGCGGGTCGACCCGGGCTGGGTGGACCGCGCGGCCGCGGCCACCGGCATCCCCCGCACCGCCATGCTCGCCTACGCGCAGGCCGCCGTCGCGACGGGCAACGCCTTCCCCGAATGCGGCATCGGCTGGAACACGATCGCGGCGATCGGTCTCGTGGAGAGCGACCACGGCCGGCACGGTGGATCGCAGGTCGCCGGCGACGGGCGGGTCGACCCGCCCATCTTCGGGGTCGCGCTCGACGGCGACGGGGTGGCGCTCATCCCGGACACCGACGACGGGCTGATCGACGGGGACGCTCGACACGATCGGGCGGTCGGGCCGATGCAGATCATCCCGGACACCTGGCGCAGCTGGGCGGTGGACGCCAGCGGCGATGGCGTCGGCGACCCGCAGAACATCGAGGATGCTGCGTTCGCCGCGTCCAACCATCTCTGCCGCTCGAGCGGCTGGGACATGGCCAGTCCCGACGGCTGGCGGGCCGGGATCGCCGGATACAACGCGGGCGAGCAGTACCTGCGGGACGTGGCATCCGCCGCCCAGCGCTACCTCGAGGCGGTCGGCTGAAGGATCCCGGTCATGACGTCACGGCGACCGCCTGCAGCTCGATCAGGATGCCCGGCATCGCGAATCCGACCACGAGCGTCGTGCGCGCCGGCCCGGGCTCGGGCCAGACGCGCAGGTACTGCGCGTTCCATGCCGCGAAGTCGTCGGCCGAGGCGAGGAACGCCTCGAGCTTGACGACGTGCTCGGGGCCCGCGCCCGCGTCGGCGAGGCTCGAGAGCAGGGTCGTCATGGCCTCGGCCGCCTGCGCCGCGAACGCGACGGGGTCGCCGCCCAGGGTGGCCCCGGCGACGATGCCCGAGGTGTAGACGAGGTTGCCAGCGCGTACCGCGCCGGGGAGCATGGCGCTCTGACCGGGGGTGCGCAGCAGACCCGTCATGAGGCGTCCACACGCACGAGCGCGGAGGCGTCGAGCTCGGCGATGTCGCCCCGGCCGAGGAGGGTGAGCACGGTCACGATCTCCTCCCGCAAGAGCTCGAGCACGCGTAGCACGCCGGCCTCGCCGCCGGCGGCGAGGCCGTAGACGGCGAGACGACCGAGCACGACGACGTCGGCGCCCAGGGCGATCGCCTTCACGACATCGGCACCCCGCCGGATGCCGCTGTCGAGGGCGATCTCGACGTCCGGGCCCACCGCGGCCCTGATCGAGGGCAGGACCTCGAGCGAGGAGAGCTGATCGTCGAGCTGGCGACCGCCGTGGTTGGAGACGAGCAACGCGCTCGCCCCGGCCTCGACCGCTGCGAGAGCGTCTTCGGGTGTCATGATGCCCTTGGCCATCCACGGCAGCGAGGTCTCACGCAGCAGCGAGCCCAGGTGCTCCCAGCTCCAGACCGGTGCCTGCTGCTCGAACAACTGGCCGAAGACCTCCGTCATCTCCTCGGACCCCGCCGCGTAGTTGCCTCCGATCACCGTGAACGCGGGGGAGAAGCGATTGCGCAGGTTGCGCTCGCGCCAGCCGGCGGTCGGGCAGTCGCACGTGATGCACAGGCCCTGGTAGCCGGCGGCTTCGAATCGCCCGAGCATCCGCGAGAAGCTCTCGTCGCTGCCGAGCGGGTGGAACTGCCCGAAAGCGGCGGCCGACGGTGCCGTTTGCGCGATCGACTCGATCGAATGGGACCCGGCCTCCGGTGCGATGCTCGCCGTGCCCGCCCGCTGGTTCGCGCGAGCGACGGCGAGCTGCCCATCGGGGTCGAAGAGCGCGTCGGCGCCGAACGGCGCGGTCAGCACGGGCAGCGCGAGATCCACGCCCATGAACCGCGTGGCGGTGCCGGGCATCGGCAGACCGCTCATGATCCTCGGCCGGAAGGCCCATCGCTCGAACGCACGGCGGTTGCGCCGCAGCGTGACCTCGTCCCCGGCACCGCCCTCGAGAAAATCGCGGACGGCCGGCTCGAGCTTGGCCAGCGCGGCCTCGCGGATCTCGTCGAGGGTGGCGTAGTCGAGGTCCAGGGCGCTGAGCGTGCCGCTCATCGTCCTACCTCCATCGCGAGTTCCGGCAGCAGCGTGCGGTCGCTGAGGGTGTCACCGAGTCCGACCATGAGATCGATCACGTCCTGGGTGACCATACCCTGCTTGGTCTCGTGGGCGATGTCGGCGACGATCTCGCCGCGGCTCATGACGAGCAGCCGGGTGCCCATGCTGAGCGCGTGTTCCATGTTGTGGGTGATCATGAGTGTCGTGCATCCAATCTCTGAGACGAGCTCCCCCGTCAGGTCGAGCACTCGTCGTGCGGTGTTCGGGTCGAGCGCCGCGAGATGCTCGTCCAGCAGCAGCACGCGAGGAGCGGCGAGTCCGGCCATGACCATGGTGAGGCTCTGGCGCTGTCCGGCCGAGAGCAGCCCGACCCGGTCGTGGAGGCGATCCTCGAGCCCGAGCCCGAGCCGGGAGAGGTGCTCGCGCATGGTCCGCCGTCGTCGCGAGGAGAGCGAGAATCGCAGCGTGCGTCGCCGTCCGCGACTCATCGCGAGGGCGAGGTTGTCCTCGATGCTCAGCTCGGGGGCGGAGCCCGTGCGAGGATCATCGAACACCCTCGCAATGAGCCCGGCGCGCCGGTAGTCCGGCCATCTGGTGACGTCGCGGCCGTCGATGAGCACTCGCCCCGAGGTGGGCCGAACCGCTCCCGCGACCGTCTGGACCATGCTGCTCTTGCCTGCGCCGTTCGAGCCGGCGATGGTGATGAACTGACCGGCTTCGGCGACGAGGTCGATATGGCGCAGCGCCGTGACCTCGTCGGCCTTGCCGCGGTTGTAGACCAGGTGCACGTTGCGCAGTTCGAGGGTCGCGGTGTCAGGCATCGGATTTCTCCAGTTCTCGAGCGGGGGTTGAGTCGGTGAGCGGTGCATGGGGCCGCAGCCGGATCCGGTAACGCGCGAGGGCCGGCGCGAGGTATGCCTGTGCGGTGACCGCGATCACGAGCGTGAGCGCGGTGACGCCCTTGAGGTCCCCGGCCGGCAGACCGATCCGAAGGGCCGAGACGAGCACGAGCCTGTAGAGCAGCCCGCCGATGAGCACGGCGAGCACGATGCGCACGACGTGCGATCCGCCGGGGTTGACCAGCAGCATGCCCAGGAGCACGGCTCCGGCCCCGGCGATGAAGATGCCACCGCCCATGTTGACGTCGGCGTAGCCCTGCATCTGCACCGCCAGGCCGCCGCCGAGGGCGGCGAGTCCGTTGGAGATCATCAGCGAGAGCACGAGCAGTTGGCGATCGTTCGCGCCCTGGCTTCGCACCATGCGAGCGTTGACGCCGCTCGCGCGCAGCGCGAGCCCGATCTCGGTTCGCAGGAAGAGCGCGAATCCGCCCAGCACGAGGACGACGATGCCGGCGAGGATGAGCGACATGGTGAGGTCCGAGGGGCGCCCGGTGGAGAAGGCCGAGAAGATCGTCTCCGCGCCGACGAGGCTCACGGTGGGCATGCCGAGCACCCTGAGCGTGACGGTGAAGAGCGCCATCGTCATCACGAGGCCTGCCATGAGCACAGGGATGTGCAGCAGGAGGTTGAGCAGCGAGGTGACGAGGCCGGCGAGACACCCGCTCGCGGTTCCCAGCAGGAGGGCCAGCCAGGGGTTCAATCCGCCGGTGAGCAGCACCGCCGTGACCGCGCCGCCGAGGGCGAAGCTGCCCTCGACGGTGAGATCGAAGTCCTCCCGGATCTTCAGCACCAGGTAGATGCCGAGGAAGACGGGGATGAGGGGCAGACCGGTGACGAAGGTATCGCTGAGGATATTGCCGAGCATGTGGTTCCTTCGGGGATTCGGCCGGATCGCCCGCGGAGCGGACGATCCGGCGGCTGAATCAGAGTCGGGTGATGCGCTTCTCGATGGCGGGCGGGAACTCGATGCCCAGCGCCGCCTCGGTCTCGGGGTTGATCACGATCTCGAGGCCTTCCGGCACCGTGAACGGCATCGTGGCGACATCCGCGCCGAGCAGTACCGCGGCGGCGTTGACACCCGCCGAGACGCCGAGGCTCGTGTACTCAGGGCCGATGCTCCCGAGCACCCCCGGCACGGCGGCGTCGCCGCCCGCGACGTAGAGCGGGATCGCCGCGTTGGACATCGCCGCGCCGACCGCGTCGAGTCCGGCGATCACCGAGGCGTCCGGGCCGATCAGCACGACATCGGCGCGGTCGACGAGGCTTCTCGCGGATTGGGCGACCTCGGCGGTGGTTGCGATCGTGGACTCGGCGACGGTGAGTCCCGCGTCGTCCGCCGCCGCGGTGAGCGCCTCCATCCACACCTGCATGTTCTGGTTCGACGGGTCGTAGAGCGTGCCGATCGACTCGGCATCCGGATGGATCGCGACGATGTCGTCGAGCAGGAGCGCGGGGTCGATGAAATCGATGCTCCCGGTGACGTTGCCGCCGGGCTCCTCGAGGCTCTCGGCCACGCCTGCGCCGACCGGGTCGCCCATGGCGAGCGCGAAGATCGGCCGGTCGGTCACCTGCGCCGCGAGCGCTATGACGGCCGGGGTGCCGGCAACGGCGAAGGCGTCGTAGTCGGAACTCGCGAAGTCGCGCGCGATGCTCGTGATGAGGGATTGGTCGCCATTGGCGTTCTGGATATCGAACTCGACGGTGGCGTCGCCGAGCTCGGACTGCACGGTCTCGGTGAAGGCACCGACGAGATCGTCGAGCAACTGCGCCTGCACGATCACGAGGACGCCGACCGAGTACGAGTCGTCCGAACCGGTGTCGGCCTGGGGGGAGCACGAGGCGACCGCGAGAGCGGCGACGGCCGCGATCGTGGTGGCGCCGAGGATTCGATTTCGCCGGATCATGATGAACTCCTGTTCTGGGTGCTGCCGGAATGTGATGGAAAGGAATGTGATGGAAAATGGAAAACGGCCCGCGGAGGGTATCCGTGGGCCGCAGTGCCTAGGTGGGAAGATCTTCTTATGTTTGGGGGTCGGTTCGGATGATGTCAACCGCCGATCCCAAACGAAACGAGAACTTATTCCCGGGTTAACATGGTCGTTACATCGCCCGGCGGGGCCGTTCTGAGGATGGATGCGTGGCCAAGAAGCTCAGGTCCGACACCCAGCGCACACGCGACCGGATGCTCGATGCGATGGAGGTTCTGCTCGAGGAGCACGGCCTGGACTTCTCGCTTCCCGACCTCGCCCGCGTAGCGGGCGTGGCGACGGCGACCGTGTATCGCCACTTCGACGATCTCGCCGATCTGCGCGCGGCGTTCTACCAGCGGGTGGTGGCCACCCTCGTGGCCGAGTTCGAATCCCTCACGCGGCGCTACCGCGGGCTCGCGCTCTTCGAGCAGATCTGCTTCAGCTGGGTCGACCTCTCGCGGTCATGGGCGAAGGCGGCGACCTTCATCCGCAGCGCCGAAGGATACCTCGAGCGCGTGCGCGAGGGTGAGCCTGTCGTGATGGCCCTGCATGAGCGCGCGCTCGGTGTGGCGATCGATCAACTGATCGAAGACGGCGTGATCCCCGACCAGGACCGGGACTACGCCATCCTGTTGTGGGTCACGATCTTCGACGAGCGCGTCGTCGTCGATCTGACCTCGACGCTCGCCTGGGACCTCGACCGTGTCGCAGCCGTGCTCCAGGCGTCGTTGCTCGCGGCCTTGCGCTCGCCGTCACAGGCTGGGGCGCCTGTCGCCGCCGCCCTAGCCCCCTGAGGGCCGAGCCGTGCTCGATCGCACGATGAGCTCGTAGGGCAGGGGTGTGTTGCTGAGCACGGCGTCCCGATGGCCGGGGTTGAGCTGGTCCATCACGAGGTCCACGGCCATGCGCCCCTGCAGCGCCGGGAACTGCGCGATCGTGGAGAGCCCGAAGAACTCGCTGAGCTCGTGGTCGTCGACGCCGATCACCGAGACATCGGCCGGCACGGTGAGACCCAGGTCGCGCGCCGCGAGGATCGTGCCGATCGCCATCTCATCGGATGCCGCGAACACCGCGGTCGGGCGGGTCCGGGGATCGCCCAGTAGCTGCTTGGCCGCCGCGTACCCTCCTGGCAGCGTGAAGTCCGCCGACTCGAACAGCCGCGGATCCGGCGTGACGCCGGCATCGCGCAACGCCTCCTCGAAGCCGACGCGGCGCTTGCTGGGCACATGGAAGTCCATCTCCGACTCCACGTTGCCGCCGATGTGGCCGATCGCTCGGTGGCCGAGCGCGAGCAGGTGCTCCGTGGCGAGCTTCGCGACGGAGATGTCGTCGATGCTGAGCGTGCGCACCCCATCGATGGAGCCGCCGATGCCGACGATCGGCTTGGCGAGCGCGTGCAGGCGGCCCACCTCGGACTCGGTGAGCTCGAGGGCGACGGCGATCACGGCATCCACTCGCTTGCGCAGCAGGAAGTGCTCGAACACCGCCCGCCGCTCCTCGCCGCCGGCGCCCAGGTTGTAGAGGGTGAGGTCGTAGCCGTGGCTCAGCAGCGCGCTCTCGGCGCCCTCGACGACGGCGCCGTAGAACCACCGGTTGAGGAACGGGAGCACGACGCCCACGTTCTTCGTACGCCCGGTCGCAAGGCCGGAAGCGCTGGATGACACGACGTACTGCAGCTCGAGCGCCGCGGCGATCACCCGCTGCCGAGTCGCCTCCGAGACGTGCCCGTTGCCGCTCAGCGCGCGGGAGACGGTGGCCGTCGACACGCCCGCGAGCTGCGCCACCTCGTTGATGCCGGGCATCGGGGTCCACCTCCTCGCGAACAGGGCGATCCTACTGGTCACGCCGCGCCGCCGGACCTTGTATCCTTGTTCAGCGCGTTCGGTCAGGTGCGATCCACGTGGCCGGAAGCGCCCCGGCAAGTTACCCAAGCGGCCAAAGGGAGCTGACTGTAAATCAGCCGTTTTCAACTTCGGGGGTTCGAATCCCTCACTTGCCACCAATGAGTAAGGCCCTCGCGAATGCGGGGGTCTTACTCATTGGTATCAGCGGAGCACCCCCGTGGGCCCCCGCTGAGCAGTCCGCGGCGTCGCGCAGCGACGTCGAGGCGGCTCAGTAGGGGAGTCGAATCCCTCACTTGCCACCGATGAGTAAGGCCCTCGCGAATGCGGGGGCCTTACTCATCGGTATCTGCGGAGCACCCCCGTGGGCCCCCGCTGAGCAGTCAGCCGCAT
>JBAQPI010000253.1:0-2610 GCA_049305635.1 Rhodoglobus sp.
TCGGTGCGGTTCGCGACGCCCATGAGCTCGCCCCACTCGCTGCCGGCGAAGCGGAAACGGTACTCGATGTCGACGGTGCGTTTCGAGTAGTGCGACAGCTTTTCGACGGGGTGCTCGTACAGCCGCAGATTCTCCGGGTCGATGCCGAGATCGAGGTACCAGCGCAGCGACTCGTCGATCCAGTACTGGTGCCACTCCTCGTCCGTGCCCGGCTCGACGAAGAACTCCATCTCCATCTGCTCGAACTCGCGGGTGCGGAAGATGAAATTGCCCGGGGTGATCTCGTTTCGGAACGACTTGCCCACCTGTCCGATGCCGAAGGGGGGCTTCATCCTCGCCGCGCCCATCACGTTGGCGAAGTTCACGAAGATGCCCTGCGCGGTCTCGGGCCTCAGGTAGTGCAGGCCCTCCTCGTTGTCGACGGGGCCGAGGTAGGTCTTGAGCAGTCCGGAGAAGTTCTGAGGCTCGGTCCATTGGCCGCGCGTGCCGCAGTTGCCGCAGGCGATCTCGGCCAGCCCGCCCTCGGGCCCGCGTCCCTTCTTCTCCTCGAACTCCTCGACGAGGTGGTCGGCGCGGTAACGCCGGTGACAGCTCATGCACTCCACGAGGGGATCGGAGAACACCTCGACGTGTCCGGAGACCTCCCACACGCGCTTGGGCAGGATGACCGCGGAGTCGATGCCGACGACATCCTCGCGACCCTGCACGATCGTCTGCCACCACTGCCTCTTGATGTTCTCCTTGAGCGCGGTGCCGAGCGGCCCGTAGTCCCAGGCGGAACGGGAACCGCCGTAGATCTCCCCCGACTGGAACACGAACCCCCTGCGCTTGGCGAGGTTGATGACGGCATCGAGATTGCTGGGGGTGGCCACGTGCGCTCCTGTGTGTCAGCCGAACTGGATGCCCGGTCGGCGAAGCATCCAGCCTACCGCCGCGTGCGATGGCGGCCGGTCAGCGCCCCAGGGCGCGCAGCACCATCTCGACATCCGACTCGTCGTTCCAGAGGTGGAACGACGCCCGCAGACGCCCGGCGCGGCCCGAGGCCTTGATGCCCGCGTCGATGAGCCGGCGCAGGTCCTCGCCCGAGGCGTCCGGCCAGGTCACGATCGCCTGACGCTGGGGCGGGATGCCGACCCCTTCGCACAGCGCATCCCCGAGCGCCGTCGTGCGCGCCCACACCTCACCGATGTCGAGACCGGCGAAGAGCGCGATGGACTGCTCGGCGCCGATCCAGGCCTGCCAGGCCGGGGAGACGTCGAAGCGCCGGGCGTCGGTGGCGAGGCGCATCTCGGGACCGTAGGTCGACTTCCACACGTCGTCCCCCGCGTACCAGCCGGCCTGCAGCGGCGTCATGAGCGCCCCGAAGGCCTCGCCCACCGTCATGAAGGCGACGCCGCGCGGCGCGCAGAGCCATTTGTAGGTGTGGCAGACCGTCACGTCGAAGCGCGAGGCGTCCACGGGCAGCACGCCGGCGGCCTGGGTGGTGTCGCACAGGGTATGGGTGCCGGTGCGCGCAGCGGCCTCGCGGATCGCCGCGGCATCCGCCACGACGCCCGTCGCGGACTGCACGAGCGAGAACGAGACGAGCCAGGTGTCTTCGGCGATGGAGTCCGCGAGCGCCTCGAGCGGCACGACCCGCACCCGGATGTCCGGGCGCTGCTCGAAGGGGAACATGATCGACGAGAAGTCCCCGTGCGCCAGCAGCACCTCGGCGCCGGCGGGCACGGCCGCGGCGACCATCGAGGTGAGCGCCGAGGTCTGGGAGCCGATCGCGACGCGCGAGACCGGCACGCCGACGAGCGAGGCGTATGAGGCGCGCGTCCTCGCGATGATGGGATCGTAACCCTGCGGATCGCGGTCGGCGTGCGCCCAGGCGGCGAGGTCGGCCGTGAGGGCCTCGACGGCACTGCGCGGCGGCAACCCGATCGAGGCGACGGCGAGGTACCCCCGCGTTTCTGCGAACTGTTCGATCGCGGCGGCGAGCGCGGGGGATGTCATGCCCCCAGCATCCTCCCGCGCCCGGTGGGCGACAAGGTGCCGATGCTCAGGCGGTGGCCTGCGCCACCGCGTGCGCCCGCTCCAGGATCCGCACGACCTCGAGCGCCTCCTTCGGATCGACCGGCGCCGGCGCGCCCTCGAGGATGCTCGCCGCCACCCCAGCGTAGAACGCCGGGTAGTCGCCCGCCTCGGTCGGCACCGGCTCGAGCTCGTCCCCGAGCCCGAGCAGTCCCCACTCGGAGGGCGGCGTCACGCCGTATCCCTCGGCGCCGGGCCAGCGCCGCTCCTTGAGGAACGGCTCCTGGTTGTCGAGCCCGTGCACCGAATAGGCGGATGCCGAACCCAGCACCCGCAGGCGCGGCGCGCTCTGTCCGGCGACGCGACTCATCGTCAGGTGCGAGCGCACCCCGTTCGCGTGCAGGAGGGAGATGAAGGCGTCGTCGTCGCTCACGCTGCCCTCGCGCACGGCACGCACCTCCGCCTGCACGAGTTCGGCCGGGCCGAACAGCTGCAGCGCCTGGTCGACGAGGTGGCTGCCGAGGTCGTAGACGATCCCGGCACCCTGCTCGATGGTGGTCGTGTCCTGCCAGCGATCGCGGGTCGGCCCCGACC
>JBAQPI010000254.1:0-11703 GCA_049305635.1 Rhodoglobus sp.
CCCCGATCCAGGCCTCGCGGAACGCCCCGCCGATGAGGGCGGAGCTCGCGTGCACGACGAGGTCGAGGGGCATGGGTCAATTGAAACAGAACCGCGGCGCTGGTCGGTCTGCAGGTACCGCGTCGCCGGCCCGCCGCACGCTGTCTGCGAGTCCCGCGTCTGCGAGTCCCGCGTCTGCGAGTCCCGCGTCCGCGACTTCCGCGTCCGCGACTCCCGCATCTGCGAGTCCCGCGTCCGCGAGTCCCGTTGTGAAGGAGTTCCTTCACAACGGGAGTCGCTGGAAGGCACGAGTGGTTGCAGGGCCGACATCGTTGCGGGGAGCGCGCGCAGGTTGCCCGAGTCGGTAACGCGCGCGAAACGCCGGCGTGCCAACCTTGAGCCATGACGACCGCGACCGCCGCCTGCCCCAAGCACATGGAGTACGGCCCGTGCGGCGGCGTGGAGTTCGACGGCACCTGCGAGGTCGCGGACTTCCGCTGCGTGTTCCTCGACGCCCCCACCGTGCGATGGCATGGGCTCGCCTCGAACGACGCGCCGGGCACCTCCGACCCGGTGCCGGCCGCCCCGGTCTCAGCGGGTGCGACGGCGATGCGCGAACTCATGGCGATTCGGTCGATCGTCGTCGCCGACTTCCCCGCCCGGGCGCTCGACGCGGCCTCGATCGCGGAGTGCGGCGGGATCCTCGCGGGATCGGTGGATGCCGTGCTCGCCGGCGACGCG
The DNA here is from genome assembly GCA_049305635.1 of Rhodoglobus sp. GTDB lineage: Bacteria > Actinomycetota > Actinomycetes > Actinomycetales > Microbacteriaceae > Rhodoglobus. The sequence continues at coordinate 721 of JBAQPI010000254.1, forward strand.
GGCGCCGCGCGGGTGCAGTTCCCGCCCGCCTACCGCGCATCCCTCATCCAGGCCACCGGTCTCGCCGTGTGGACCGGGTTCAACTGCCGCGACCGCAATCGGGTCGCGATGGAGGGCGAGCTCGCCGCCCTCGCCCACGTCGGCGTCGCCGGTGTGCACTGCGTGACCGGCGACCACACCCGCACGGGGCAGCGGCCGGACGCGACCCCGGTGTTCGATCTCGACTCGACGGAGGCGGCATCCCTGGCTCGCGCGAACGGGCACCTGGTGAGCGTCGCGGAGGCGCCGGCCACACCGCCGGTGCAGCGCCGGCCGGAGCGGCTGCTGGAGAAGATGCACGCGGGGGCCGAGGTCTGCTTCGTCAACCATGCCGGCGGCGTCGTGCCGGTGGCCGAGTTCATCGCGCGGGCGCAGGACCTCGGCGCGGAGCTCGCGTACCTCCCGTGCCTGCCTGTGGTCGTCGACCGGGAGAGCGCGGGCCTGCTGCGCACCTTCACGACCCTCGTGCTGCCGCCGCTCTACCTCGACCGCATCCTCGACGCGGCTGACCCCTTCGAGGAGGGCGTCGCGGCCGCGATCGAGCTCGGCCGCGAGTTCCTCGCGATCGAGGGGGTGCGGGGCCTGAACCTCTCCGGCGGTGCAGGTCCCGGCCGCGAGGCCTGGTTCGCCGAGGCCCTCGCCCGCATCGGGAGGGGCCTCGCATGAGCACGCCCGCCGCATCGAGTGTGCAGTTTCTGCTGGTGTCGGTGTCGAGCACCCACCGAAAGTGCACACTCGCCGAGCGGGGATGGGCGGCCGGGCGGGGCGCGCGGGGGCGCGCGTGAGAGCCGAGGAGTGGGATGCCCGCTACGCCTCGAGCGACGCGGTGTGGTCCCTCGAGCCGAACGCCTGGGTCGAGGCCACGCTCGCCCACCTGGAGCCCGGCACGGCCGTTGACCTCGGCGCCGGCGAGGGGCGCAACGCCCTGTGGCTGGCATCCCTCGGCTGGGAGGTGACCGCGGTCGACTTCTCCGGCGTCGGCCTGGCCACGGGCGCGCGCCGCGCCGCCGAACTCGGCCTCGACATCGAGTGGGTGGTCGCGGATGCCACCACCTGGGTCTCCCCGCAGCAGGTCGACCTCGTGGTGATCGCCTACCTGCAGCTGCCCGCGGCGGACCTCGCCCGCGCCATCGGCAACGCGGCGGGATACCTGGCTCCCGGCGGCACACTCGCGCTCGTCGGGCACGACCGCGCCAATACCGTGGGCGGGCCGCAGGATGCCGGGGTGCTGCACACGGTCGAGGAGCTCACGGCCGCCGCATCCGACCTCGACATCATCGAGTGCCGGCAAGTGGAGCGCGTCACCCCGAAGGGCGTTGCGCTGGACACCGTGCTCATCGCTCGCGCCCGCTGATCAGCCGGCGAGATACGCCTTCTGCCAGTCCCCGTCGACGAGGGTGAACTCGGTGCGACGGGAGGCGGCCTCGGGATCGCCCTGCCAGAAGGTGAGGCGGTGGGGCCGCACGAGGAAGCCGACCCAGGTCTCCGGCGGCTCGAGGGCGTCGGGATCCTCGGTGAACGCCGCCCACTGGGCGCGGCGCTCACCGAGCGGCAACTGCGCGAACTCGAGCGAGTTCAGCCAGGCGAGCTGCTTGAGGTACGGCGAGCGGGCGCGGTAGGCCCGCTGCTGTTCCGTCACGGGGGCGAGCTCGGCGGTGCCGAGCACGACGAGTTGCTTCGTGAAGTCCGGCCACAGGAACGTGAGCGCCACGCGCGGGTCCTCGGCGAGTTGGGCGACCTTGCGTGAGCGCGAGTCGGTGTGGAAGTAGAAGCCCTGCTGGTCGAACTCGCTCAGCAGGAGGGTTCTGGCATCCGGAGCCGCGGTCGAGATCGTGATGCGGGGTCGGTTCGGGTCGTCGTTGGCCGGCAGCCACTCGACGAGCAGGTTCCAGTGCTCAGACAAAGCGGAACCTCGCGATCTCCTCGAGCGCGGCGACCCCCTGGGCGACGGATGCCGCGAGCAGCTCCTCGCCGTGTGCGACATTCGCCGTGGTCGGGTCGCCGATCACGCCGGATGACCCGAAGTCGTTCGACAGCCAGCCGAACGACACGGCGCCCCCGTTGAACTTGACCTGCTCGAAGTCGGCGAGGTGGTCCGGCACCCACCGCTGGGCGAGCGCGAGGTCGACGAGCTCTGGTCGCAGCGCCAGGATCATCGAGGTCTCGCCGTGGCCGCCGTGGATGCCGAACCCGTTCTCGGTGTCCCCCGCGGGGATCGCCGCGTTCATCAGGAACGTGCGCAGCCGGGTCTCGCGACGGATCTCGCGCAGCGCGACCTGCAGCAGCGCGATGTTGCCCCCGTGCCCGTTGAAGAACACGAGCGTGCGGGCCGGCGTCTTCGAGACGGATGACCCGATCTCGAGCACCGTGCGCATGAGGGTCTCCCAGCCGATCCACACCGTACCCGGGGCCCAGTCATGCTCGTCGGACTTCGTGAAGGCCAGCGGCGGCAGCAGCCATGCGTCGAGCGGGCTCGCCTCCACGATGCGGCGCGAGAGCTCGTCGGCCATGATCAGGTCGGTCGACAGCGGCAGGTGCGGGCCGTGGTGCTCGATCGAGCCGACCGGCAGCACGACGATCGAGTCCGCCGTGAGGGTGGTCGCGAGTGCGGGCCCGGGCAACTCGTCGAGACGGTGGCTCATACCTGGCTCCCGGTGTCGATGGGCGCCTTCGCCTGCAGCTTGCCCGGGTTCAGAAGGTGCTGCGGGTCGGTCGTCTCGGCGAGCGCCGCGGTGCGCTCCGGCTCGTAGTCCACGAACCACTGGTGCGGGTTGTGGTACCCGACGCCGATCGCGGCGAGGCGCTCGAATCCTGCGTAGACCGCTTCGGGGCTCGAGTAGGTGCCGGCGAGCATCCCGATGGGCCGGCCCTGCTGCGCTTCGATGTGCAGCATCCCGCCAGGGTAGACCGCATGCACTTCGTCGATGCGGTCGATGAGCGCGTCGCCGGCCACCTCCACGTGGAAGTAGGTGTTGGGGTAGGCCTTCTGCAACCACTCGATCGGGTGGTTGTAGCTGACCATGCTGATCTTCATGCAGACCTGGGAGCCTGACTCCACGCGATCCACCCGTCCGCCCGCGTTCTCGACGAGCGCGGTCGCGGCCTCGAGGGATGCCGCGTCGAGGATCGCCCGCAGCGAGGCGCGCCCGGGCGGGACCTGCAGATCGGCCGGCAGGGCCTCGGCGAGCGTGGGCAGGTCCGCGCTCACCAGTCGCGGCGTCGGTTCGAGGTCGGCGAACGGCCGGATCACGCTGAGCGCCTGCTCGAAGTCGTCGAAGCTCGCGAAGAAGCCGCGCCAGTCCTGCAAGGGTTCGAGCTTGACCGTCACCCGGGCGATGATCCCGGCGGTGCCGTAATTGTGGATGTAGGGCTCGGTGGCCTCGCCCTCGAGGTGGATGAGCCGCGCGTCGGGCACCGCGTGCACGACGTCGAGGGCGAGCACGAAGCCCGTGTGCAGCATCCCGTGCTTGATCGAGCCGGTGCCGCCCGAGCCGCCGGAGACGAAGCCGCCGACGGTCGAGTTCGCCGTCGACGGGTACATGAGCACCTGCTGGCCCGCCTTGTTCGCGGTCGTCTCGATCGCGACCATCGTCGCCCCCGCCTCGGCGGTGAGGGTGCCGTCGCCGACCTCGGTGATCGCGCGAGCGCGCGAGGTGTCGAGCACGAGGCCGCCCTCGAAGGGGATGGCCTGGCCGTAGTTGCCGGTGCCCTTGCCGCGCGGGGTGATCGGCACGCCGTGGCGCACGGCCGCGCCGACGGCGAGGGCGATCTCCTCCGCGGTCGCGGGGTAGGCGACCAGGTCGGCCAGTCCCAGCGGCAACTGCTCGCTGATCACCGGGGACAGGCGCGAACCGTCGACCGAGGCGCGTTCGCGGGCGGCGAGCTCTGCGCTCACCCCCTTGTCACCGAGCAGTTCGCGGAGTTCGGCTTCGAGGCCGGGCAGGTCCATGGTGTTCCTTCAGTGCATGACCATGCCACCGGTGACGTTGATCGCCTGGCCGGTGAGGTAGTCGGAGTCGGTGCTTGCGAGGAAGAGGGCGACCGAGGCGACATCCGATGCTTCGCCGAGGCGCCCGAGCGGGGAGTAGCCGCACCACTCCTCGACCATCTCCTCGGTGCGTGTCGCGGCACCCATCTCGGTGAGGATGTAGCCGGGGCAGATCGAGTTCGCGGTGATGCCGTGCATGCCCCACTCGAGCGCGGCCTGCCGGGTGAGGGCGACGACCGCGGCCTTCGACGCCGGGTACGCGCCTTCGCCGGCGCCGCCCTTCTTGGCGGCCATGCTCGCCAGGTTGACGATCTTGCCGCCCTGCCCCGCCGCGATCATCGAGCGCACGCACACCTGCATGGTCGTGAGCATGGCGCGCGTGTTGATGGAGAAGGTCTCGTTCCAGTCCTGCACGGTGAGTTCGAGCAGGCTGGAGAAGCGCAGGATGCCGGCGACGTTCACGAGCACGTCCACCCCGCCGAGCGCATCGACGGCCGCTTGCGTGACGGATGCCGTGGCCACCGGGTCGAGCAGGTCCACCTCGTGGAACCCGCCCCCGATCGCGTTCGCGTGGGCGGTGCCATCCTCGACCAGGCGGTCGAGGATGCCCACCCGGGCACCCTCGACCGCGAAGCGGGCGGCGATCTCACCACCGATGCCACGAGCCCCGCCAGTGACGATCACGCGCTTTCCGAGGAGGCGCTGCGAGAGCACTGGCGGGGCTGTCATGACGTGTGCTTCCCTGCTGCCTAGAAGCCGATCGAGGGGTCGATGAACTGGTCGTCGAAGATGTCCTCGGCCGTCAGTCCCGCCACGATGTTCTTCTCGGTGTCGGCGCCGTAGATCCCCGTCGCGATGTCGACGAGCGACTGCACGCGGTCGTAGTCGACGTTGCCGACGATGTCGTCCGTGCCGTTGCCGACCAGGCCGATCTCCACCTGGGTCGCGACGGAGAAGTCCGCGACCTCCTGGCCGTAGACCCAGAACGTGTCGTAGGTCTCCACCGCGTCGAGAATGACGGCGTTCGTCTCGTCGGGCGAGGCGTAGTAGTCGACCTCGGCCTGCTGCAGCACCGGCACGAGGGCGGTGAGGCAGTCGGCGTACGCGGTGACGTTCTCCGGGATCACCGAGACCACGGCGGCGTACTTGGGGTAGCCGGCGTCGTTGATGAGCTGGTACGCGACGGGCTTGCCCCACTCCGGGATCTCGTTCTCGTAGATGTACGGCTCAGCGGAGGCGAAGCCCTGCTGTGCGACCGAGCCGGCGGCCGCGACGAAGCCCGCGGGGGATCCGTCGTAGCTGTAGTCGAGCTGCGCCTCGGTCACGATGCCCTCGGAGAGGAAGTAGTCGATGTAGAAGCCACCGGGAAACAGGCGGATCTGCGTGCCTGCCGCACCGAGATCGGCGATCGACTCGACGTCAGGCAACGTCTCCGGGTCCCACATGATCATCTGCGGGTCCTTCTCGAGCGGCGCGAAGACGCCGACCGTCGGGAACTCGCCCGAGTGCACGACGGCCTCGTCCGAGCCGACGTAGCCGGCGAAGATCGTGTCATCGGCGTACATCATGGCGTCCGGCTGCAGGAACGCCGAACTCGCCGCACCGCCGGAGATGACGGTGACGTCGACGCCCGTGTACTCGCCGCCGGCCATGAGCGGTCCGGTGACGGAGAACTCGCTCTCGGTCTCGATCGTGTAGCCGTCGCCGATGAGCTCGTAGAGGTGACCGTGCTCCGCCTCGGGGAACCAGTCGGTGGCGATGCGGATGTCGGCGGGGCAGCCGGCGGCGGCGAGGTCGATCGAGCCGATCGTGAGCTCGGTGGACTCGTCCTCAGCGGCCGGGGCAGTACAGGCTGTGAGCGCGAGCGCACCGGCCATGACGCCGGCCGCGACGATCCCACGGGTGCGAGTCATTCGCATGGGTTCTCCTTCTTGGTGGGTTGGGTGGTGCTGTGTTGGATGGTGCACTGCGGCGACCCCAGCGTCAGCTGAAGTCGTACCACTTGCCGACCGCCAGACGCGCGATCAGCCCGAAGAGCAGGAAGACGACGACCCCGAAGACCGACGCCAGGATCACTGTGGCGAAGAGCTCGGGGTTGTCGAGCCTGCTCTGGTATTTACGGATGAGGGCGCCGATGCCCACCACGCCGTTCTGGTAGAAGAAGTCGCCGACGATGGCGCCGACGACGGCGAGACCGGCGGAGATCCGCAGTCCCGCGAAGATCGCGGGCATCGCGGCCGGCAGCTCCAGCTTGGCGAGCACCGTCATCCGCGAGGCGCGCTGGAGCTTGAACAGCTCGCGGTGGCTGCGGTCGACGGATTGCAGGCCGAAGAGCGTGTTGGAGACCATCGGGAACAGCGCGATGAGGATGCAGACCACGACTCGGGCCCAGAACGAGTCGGTGACCCAGAGGCCGATGAGCGGCGCGATCGCCAGGATCGGGATGGACTGCAGGATGACCGCGTACGGAAACGTCGAGCGCTCCACCCAGCGCGCCTGGTTCATCGCGATCGCCCAGACGATGCCGATGATCGCCGAGATCGCGAGCCCGACGAGCGCGACCTGCATCGTGGTCAGGAACGCCTCGAAGATGTCCAGGCGCGTCTTCTCGACCGCGAAGACCCCGAACACCTCGTGCGGCGGCGGCAGCATGAAGTTGCGCTCACCGAGCACGACGAGGGAGAGGAAGTACCAGAGGCCCACGACCGCGGCGAGCACGAGCAGCGGCGGTCCCCAGCGTCCGATGCGCAGCGGGCCGTCCGGAATCCTGCGGCGGCGCATCGTTCCCCCCGTCGCGGGGACCACGGGTGCGATGGCCTCATCGGCGGCCGGAGCGGCCAGGATCGTGTCGGTCATCAGGCGTGCCCCTCCCTGAGCGCGTGCGAGACCTTGCCCACGAGCTCCCCGAACTCGGCGGTGAAGCGCACGTCGGGGTCGCGCGGCATGTCGAAGGGCACCTCGAACTGGTCGACGATGCGTCCCGGCCGACCCGACATGACGATGACGCGGGTGGAGAGGTACACCGCCTCGGAGACGGAGTGCGTGATGAAGAGCCCGGCGAACTGCTGCTCGGCGAAGAGCCTGAGCAGTTCGTCATTGAGGCGCTCGCGGGTGATCTCGTCGAGCGCCCCGAAGGGCTCGTCGAACAGGAACAGCTCGGGGTCGAGGGTGAGCGAGCGCGCGAGGGAAGTGCGCATCCGCATGCCGCCGGAGAGCGCGCGCGGCAGGTGCCGCTCGAAGCCGCTGAGGCCGACGAGGTCGATCGCGTCCTTCGCCTTGCTCGCCCGCTCGAGCCTCGGGATGCTGTTCAGCTCGGCGAGCAACTCGACGTTGCGCTGCACGTCGCGCCATGGCAGCAGTGTCGCATCCTGAAAGACGTAGCCGATGCGGTCGGTCATCAGCTCGGTCGTGCCGTGCGACGCGGTCTCGAGTCCCGAGGCGATGCGCAACAGCGTGGACTTGCCGCAGCCGGATGGCCCGACGACGGTCACGAACTCGCCCCGCCTGACTTTCAGGTCGACGCCGGAGAGCGCGACGGTGCCGTCGGGGAAGGTCATCGCGACATCCTGGAAGTCCAGCAGGGTGTCGGTCAGGGTCGCGGTGGACATGGTGTCACCTCGTCTCGAGGATCGGTGTGCGGGATGGAGCGGGCACGGCGGTCTCGTGCGTGGTCACGCTGTGCGAGACGAGGCGGCCGGCGTGGATCACGTACCGGTCGGCCGGGGCGTTCGCGACGACATCGGAGAGGGTGCGTCCGCGGACGGCGAGCAGTTCGGCGCGGGCGCCGACGCTGACCCCCGCCCTGGGCAGGGACATCACGGAGCGTGCGCCGTCGCTCACCGCCGCAACGGCCTCGGCGAGCGAGAGGTGCCCGGCCGTGACGAGCAGCGAGGCGGTCTCGAGGGCGTCGCTGCGGCCGACCGGGTTGAAGGGGTCGCGCACATTGTCGGCGCCGGCACCGACGCGCACGCCGGCATCCAGCAGTTGGCGCAGGGCTGTGAGACCACGGGGCGTGGACACCGGGTGCTCCCAGCCCTGCAGGTAGAGGTTGGTGATCGGCAGCGAGATGATGCCGAGGTCGCTCGCGAGCACCTCGGCGATGACCTCGTCGAGTTCGGCGGTCTCGAGCGTGCCGAGACGCACGCAGTGCCCGGCGGAGACCGGCACGTCCCAATCGCGCACGATGCGCGCGAACTCGAGGATCGTCGGGTCGCCGGCCAGTCCCTCGTCGGTGTGCAGGTCGACGCCGACACCGTGGCGCTCGGCGAGCCGGAGCAGTCGCACGAGGTCGGCGCTCGGCTCGGGCGCGAGGTGCGGTGCGCCGCCGACGAGGTCGAGGCCGAGGTCGAGTGCTGCCTCGATCGTGGAGTCAGGGATGTCTTAGCCGGGCAGGGCGACGAGCTCCAGGTCCATCAGCCCCGAGAGTCGCTCGCGGACGTTCACGAGGGCGCGGGCACCGCGCAGGGGGTCGTCGCCGACGAGCATGTCGACGTGCGTGCGGATCGCGGTCGTGCCGTTGCGCAGCATCGCGAGCGCCTGCTCCAGGGCTCGCTCCTCGATGCTCTCCGTCGTCATCGCGTCAGAGTAGGAGCGCCACGACTCGATGGCGCGCTCCAGGTCTCCCGCCGGCGGTTCGATGAGGTCCCAGGAACGCGCCTTGTCGAGGTGCGCATGGGGTTCGGCGGGGGCCGTGACGAGCAGGTGGTCGGCGAGGTCGAGGGTCGTGGCATCCGCGACGACGGCGCCGTCCGCCGCCGGCCTGACCGAGCGCACGACGTCCTCGATGAGCTCGACGTCGACGAGCGAGCCGTCAGCGAGCGTGGCGTTCCTCAGCAGGGTGACCTGACGAGGCAATGTGCTCACGGTGCTCAGCTTTCGGGGGCGTTGCTGCGGGGAATGCGACCGCGGCGCCGTTGGATCGATCGCACGCGAATGTTGATGTGCTCAACATGGACGAATCTAGGCACCGCGCGTTTCGGGCGCGTAACGCGATCATTTCCACGTGTAAATTGCTGGCGCCGACACGGCTCGCCTGTGATAGATGTTCAATCCGTACCATTCGAAAGGGAGGACCCCGTCACCGCGATCGACAACGCGATCGACCGGCAGGCTCTGTCACTGGGCCACCGCATCCGGGCGTTGCGGCGCGCCCGCGGGTTCACCCTCGTGCGGCTGGCCGCGCTCGCCGAGCTCTCGCATCCCTTTCTCAGCCAGCTCGAACGCGGGCTCGCACGGCCGAGCATGGTCTCGCTCGAAAAGATCGCCAGGGCGCTCGGCAGCAGTCAGATCGAACTCATCTCCGCGCTCGACGACACCACGACCGCGCTCGTGCGCTCCGACGAGGGCACCATCGGCCACTACGCCGAGGGCACGGCGCGCATGCTCGTGCACGGCACCCGAAGCTTCAGCCCTATGGAGATCGCGGCGTCGAACACCGAGTTCGGTGACACCTTCGTGCACGAGGAGGACGAGTTCGTGCACGTCATCTCGGGGGTCATCGAGGTCGACCTCGGCGCGTCGACGCCGACGATTCTGCGGGCCGGCGACTCGCTCTACTACGGTGGCGGCACACCCCACCGTTGGCGTGCGCTCGAGCCAGGCGGTTACCGGCTCTTCGTCGTCAAGGAGAAACCGGAGCAGCTGTGAACGCCCTCGACGACACCGCATACGACATGGTGGTGCACAGCCGGGATGACACCACCGAGGGCGTCGCGGTGCTCGAGCTCGTTCCCGCCACCGATCGACCGCTGCCGCGCTGGCAGCCCGGCGCCCACATCGACGTGCTCCTGCCGGACGGCGATGCACGCCAGTACTCGCTCTGCGGCGACCCGGGTGCGCAGGCCTATCGCATCGCGGTGCTGCGCGAGCCGGAGGGCCGCGGCGGCTCCATGTGGATCCACGACACCCTCCGTCCCGGAGTCACCGCGCGCGTCGCCGGGCCGCGCAACCACTTCGAGTTCGTGCCCGAGCGCGGCACCCGCTACCGGTTCCTCGCCGGCGGCATCGGCATCACTCCCATCGTCGCGATGCTGCGCTCCGCCGCCGAGGCGGGGGTCGACTACGCGCTCGAGTATGCGGGGCGCTCCCGCTCGAGCATGGCGCTGCTCGGCGAGCTGCAGGAGCTCCACGGCTCGCGGGTCGCGGTGCATGCGGCCGACGAGGGCGCGCGCCTCGACATCCCGGCCCTGTTCGCCGACCTGCCGCCGTTCACGACGACCTACTGCTGCGGGCCCGCCCGCTTCATCGAGGCCGTCGAGGAGGCCGCCCGCGGTCGGCAGCTGAAGGTCGAGCGCTTCGAGGCGAAGGAGCTCGGCGAGCCGCTGCTGACGGTGCCGTTCGAGGTCGAGCTGGTCTTCAGCGGCGAGACCATCACGGTGCCGCCGGAGAAGACGGTGCTGCAGGCGATCGAGGATGCCGGCGTGCTCGTGCTCTCCAGCTGCAAGGTCGGCACGTGCGGCACCTGCGAGACGCGCGTCCTGGCCGGCGAGGTGGACCACCGCGACTCGATCCTCACGGCCGACGAGCAGGCGGCGAACGACGTGATGTACGTGTGCGTGTCGCGCTCGGCGGGGCCGTCGCTGACGCTGGAGTTGTAGCCGGCCGTGCGTTCGGGAGGATTCGGCGGTGTGGATGTTGCGGCCGCGGCCTCGGGGGATCACTCCAGCCGCTCGGCCCCCACCCGTCACACGAAGTCCTCCCGAACGAAACGGGCGGCCGACCTCACCGCCGCGCCGTCGGTCGGACTCGGTGGGATGCCGCTACGGCAGCCGCTCGCCCAGCCGCGCGACGAGCTCGGACTCGTCGGCGTTCACGAGCGCGTAGTCGCGCACGACGACCCGGCCGTTCACGACCACGTGCCTGGGCCGACGGCCCGGAGCCGCCCAGAGCAGGCCGGCCACCGGGTCCGCGACGCCGGCGTCGGCGACGCCGGAGACATCCCAGACACACAGGTCGGC
>JBAQPI010000255.1:0-6777 GCA_049305635.1 Rhodoglobus sp.
CTCATCTGCGACTTCGTCGATCGCGACCTGCTGCGGCGCAAGGTCGAGCTGCTCGGCGCGTCGCAGCGCCTCGACGCCGCGGCCGAGCCGGAGCGGTACAGGCAGGTGCAGCGCGAACTCGTGCGCATCGAGGCCGAGCGGCGCACGCTGCGCGAGGAATGACGAGCGAGGTTTCGGGCAGGTAAAGACTGCTCACCCGAGTTCGACCCGGCACGGCACCTGTGTTAGACCTGTTCCTTACAGCAAACGCTTGCCGGGGGCGAACCTCGCTGCGGCGTTCCGACAGGAAGAGGTAGACGGATATGGCATCCGCAACCAAGCACAGCAGGCGCGCCCTCGGCGTGCTCGCCGGCACAGCGGTGTTCGCACTCGCGATCGCCGGTTGCACCACCACGGGCGGCGACACCGCCGGCGACGGCACGATCCTCGTCGGCACGACCGACAAGGTCACCACACTCGACCCGGCCGGCTCCTACGACAACGGCTCCTTCGCCGTGCAGAACCAGGTCTTCCCGTTCCTGCTCAACTCGCCGCTGAACAGCCCCGACGTCGAGCCCGACATCGCGGTGTCCGCCGAGTTCACGGGCCCGAACGACTACACGGTCGTGCTCAAGCCCGACCTCAAGTTCGCCAACGGCAACGACCTCACGGCGTCCGACGTGAAGTTCACCTTCGACCGTCAGGTCGCGATCGCGGACCCCAACGGCGCCTCGAGCCTGCTCTACAACCTCGAGAGCACCGAGGCGGTGGACGACACGACCGTCGTCTTCCACCTCATCGCGGCCAACGACCAGGTGTTCCCGCAGATTCTCTCGACCTTCCCCGGAGCGATCGTGGATGAGGACGTGTTCTCGGCCACCGAGCTCACCTCCGACGAGGACATCGTCGCCGGCCAGGCCTTCGCCGGCCAGTACACGATCGCGAGCTACGACTTCAATGCGACGATCGAGTTCGTGCCGAACCCCGAGTACCAGGGTCTTCTCGGTCCGGCGGAGAACGAGTCGGTCATCCTGAGCTACTACGCGGACTCATCGAACCTCAAGCTCGACGTGCAGGGGGGCAACATCGACGTGGCGTACCGCAGCCTGTCGTCCACCGACATCGAGGACCTGCGCGGCGACGAGAACGTCGTCGTGCACGACGGCCCCGGCGGCGAGATCCGCTACATCGTGTTCAACTTCAACACGCAGCCCTACGGCGCCACCACGCCCGAGGCCGACCCGGTGAAGGCGCAGGCCGTCCGTCAGGCCGTCGCGGCACTGGTCGACCGCGACGAGATCGCCGAGCAGGTCTACAAGGGCACCTACACGCCGCTGTACTCCTTCGTGCCCGCCGGCTTCACCGGCGCCACCGAGGTGCTCAAGGAACTCTACGGCGACGGCTCCGGTGGACCGGATGCCGACCAGGCCGCCGAGATCCTCGAGGCCGCCGGCGTCGAGACCCCCGTGCAGCTGAGCCTGCAGTACAACTCGGACGACCACTACGGCCCGTCCTCAGGCGACGAGTACGCGCTCGTGAAGAGCCAGCTCGAGGCCGACGGCCTGTTCGAGGTGGACCTGCAGTCGACCGAGTGGGTGCAGTACTCCGAGGACCGCACGGCGGACGTCTACCCGGCGTACCAGCTCGGCTGGTTCCCGGACTACTCCGACGCGGACAACTACCTCACGCCGTTCTTCCTCACGGAGAACTTCCTGGGCAACCACTACGCCAACCAGGAGGTCAACGACCTGATCCTCAAGCAGGCGGTCACGGCCGATCCCGCCGAGCGCACCGCGGTCATCGAGGAGATCCAGGCGAAGGTGGGTGCCGACCTCTCGACCGTGCCGCTGCTCCAGGGCGCGCAGGTCGCGGTCTCCGGAGCGGACATCGACGGGCTCGTCCTCGACGCGTCCTTCAAGTTCCGCTTCGCGACGCTCGTGAAGGGCTAGTCGCAGCGACTAGGGTCGGTTTTCAGCTACTGACGAGGAGGCGGTCCGCGCGAACCGCGGGCCGCCTCCTGCGCTGTCCAGCCAGGAAGGCATCGTGAGCACCACCGACATCGAGGCCGCGCCGGCCGGGCCGGCCCCCGGGCGGCGCTCCGCGGGCGGCAATCGCCTGCTGCGGTTCCTGGTGGTGCGCTTCCTGCTGATCTTCCCGACGATCTTCATCCTCGTCACGATGGTCTTCGTGCTCATGCGCACGATCGGCGACCCGATCACCGCGGCGCTCGGCGGCCGGCTGACCGCCGCACAGCTCGCCGAGCGCATCGAGGCGGCCGGCTACAACCGCCCTATCCTCGTGCAGTACTTCGAGTACATCGGCCAGGTCTTCACCGGCGACTTCGGCACGACGATCAGCGACAACCGGCCCGTCGTCGACGTGCTCGTGCGGTATGGGGGCGCGACGCTCGAGCTCGCGTTCTACGCCCTCATCGTCGCCTTCATCGTCGGCATCCCGCTCGGCATGCTCGCCGCCTACCTGCGCGACAAATGGCCGGACGCGATCCTGCGGGTGTTCGCGATCCTGTGCTACGCGACCCCGGTCTTCTTCGCCGGCCTGTTGCTCAAGCTCGTCTTCGCCGTCTGGCTCGGCTGGCTGCCGGTCGCCGGTCGCGCCTCCGTGCGGGTCGAGCTCGCGCTCTCCCAAGTGCAGAACCCCACGGGGATCTATCTCATCGATGCCGCGAGAACGGCCGCCCCAGGCGCGGTCTACGCCGACCTTCTGAGCCACGCCGCGCTGCCCGCCATCGCGCTCGGGCTTCTGACCGCCGGGGTCTTCCTGCGCCTGGTGCGCACCAACGTCATCGGCACGCTCTCCATGGACTACGTGGATGCCGCACGCTCGCGCGGCGTCGGCGAGCTGCGCCTCGTCACCCGGCACGCCTACAAGCCGGCCCTCATCCCGATCATCACGGTCATCGGCCTCCAGGTCGCACTGCTGCTCGGCGGCGCCGTGCTCACCGAGACCACCTTCGAGTGGGAGGGGCTCGGATTCCAGCTCGCCGAGTACCTCTCGGCGCGCGACTTCGTGGCGGTGCAGGGCATCGTCGCCCTGCTGGCGGTCATCGTCGCGCTCACCAACTTCATCGTCGACGTCATCGCCGCGATCATCGACCCGCGGGTGAGGTACTGATGGCCGGGCTCACGGGCAAGCGGGGATGGCTGCGCAGGCTCCCCGTCGTGCACCAGCTGCGCCAGAGCGTCGGCCTGCAGCGGGGGATGCTCGTCGCGGGCCTCGTGATCACGGGCCTCTTCGTGCTCACCGCGATCCTGGCCCCGATCCTCGCGCCCTACGGCTACGCGACGCTGCGCGACGAGAACGGCACGTTCGGGGCCCAGCGGCCGCCGAGCGCCGAGCACCTGCTCGGCACGACCGTGGGCGGGTACGACGTACTCTCCCGGGTGATCTGGGGCACGCAGACCGCCCTGCTCGTGATCGTCGTCGCCGTGCTGCTCTCGATCTTCGCCGGGGTGCTGCTCGGCCTCGTCTCCGGGTACTTCGGCGGCTGGCTCGACCGGGTGCTCGTGGTGATCGCCGACGCCGTCTACGCCTTCCCCTCCCTGCTGCTGGCGATCGTTGCCGCCATCGCGATCAGCGGCGGGCAGTCGAGCTTCTGGGGCGGCATCCTCGCGGCGGCGATCTCGATCACGGTCGTGTTCATCCCGCAGTACTTCAGGGTGATCCGCGCCGAGACCGTGCGGATCAAGTCGGAGGCCTACGTGGAGTCCGCGAAGGTGCTCGGCGCCTCCACCGCGCGGATCATGTTCCGGCACGTGCTGCGCAACGCGACGCGCACGCTGCCGCTCATCTTCACCCTCAACGCCTCGGAGGCGATCCTCACCCTCGCGGGACTCGGCTTCCTCGGCTTCGGCATCGAGCCGACGGCCGCGGCGGAGTGGGGCTACGACCTCAACAAGTCCCTGTCGGACGTCACGAGCGGCATCTGGTGGACCTCGCTGTTCCCGGGCATGGCGATCGTGCTCGTGGTGCTCGGCATCACCCTCGTCGGGGAGAGTCTCAACGACCTCGCCGACCCCCGGTTGCGAACCCGTCGCCGGGCGGATGCCACACCCGCCCCCACCGCGGAGTCCTCGGCCGTCCTGCAGGGCACTACCGTGGCCGAGTCGCTGGAGCCCGGCGCATGAGACGCGTCGTCGAGATCGCGGACCTCCGGATCGACTTCGCGACGGATGCCGGCACCGTGCACGCCGTCGAGGGCGTGAGCCTCGCCGTCGACGCTGGCGAGGTCCTGGCGATCGTGGGCGAGTCCGGCAGCGGCAAGACGGTCACGGCGAAGTCGATCATCGGCCTGCTGCCCGAGTCCGCGACGACCCGCGGTGCGATCGTCCTGAACGATCGCGACGTCGTAGGGCTCACGGGGGCCGCCCTGCGGGCGACGCGCGGTGCGGATGCGGCGATGGTGTTCCAGGAGCCGTCCACGGCGCTCAACCCGGTGTTCACGGTCGGCTGGCAGATCGCGGAGGGCCTGCGGGCGCACGGCGCGAACAACCGGGGCCAGGCGCGCGCGAAGG
This sequence comes from Rhodoglobus sp., assembly GCA_049305635.1. Classification (GTDB taxonomy): domain Bacteria; phylum Actinomycetota; class Actinomycetes; order Actinomycetales; family Microbacteriaceae; genus Rhodoglobus. Next base: position 4,512 of record JBAQPI010000255.1, read on the forward strand.
CGATCGACATGCTGCGCAAGGTCGGCATCCCCGATCCGGAGCACCGCATCGACCACTACCCGCACCAGTTCTCCGGCGGGCAGAAGCAGCGCATCATGATCGCGATGGCGCTCGTGCTCGAGCCCGAGCTGATCATCGCCGACGAGCCGACCACGGCGCTCGACGTGACCGTGCAGGCCGAGATCCTCGACCTGCTGCGGCGCTGCCGGGACGAGTTCGGCGCTGCGATCATCCTCATCACCCACAACATGGGCATCGTCGCCGACCTCGCCGACCGGGTCGCCGTGATGTACGAGGGCGAGGTCGTGGAGGAGGCGAGCGTCGAGCGACTGTTCGCCGCGCCGCAGCACGACTACACGAAGCGGCTGCTCGCCGCGGTGCCGCGCATCGGGGTCAGCGACCGCGTGCCGCAGCCGCCGGCAACCGGTGAGCCCATCGTCGAGGCCCGCGGGCTCGTGATCGAGTACCCGGGCGGTTTCGGTCGCCGCGCCTTCCGCGCCGTCGACGGGGTGAGCTTCAGCATCGCGCCGGGCGAGGTGCTCGGTCTCGTCGGCGAGTCGGGCTCGGGCAAGACCACCGTCGGCCGGGCGATCGGCGGGCTGACCCGGGTCACCGACGGCTCGCTGCGGGTGCTCGGCCATCAGATGCGCGGCCTCAGGGAGCGCGACTTCACGCCCGTGCGCGGCGACATCGGCTTCGTCTTCCAGGATCCGGCCTCGAGCTTCAACCCGCTGCTGACGATCGCGCAGTGCGTCGCCGAGCCGCTCATCGTGCACGGCAGGGCCGGGGATGCCACGGCCGCCCGCCCCCGCGTCGACGAGCTGCTCGAGGCTGTGCAACTGCCTCGCGCCTACGGTGATCGCTTCCCGCACGAGTTGAGCGGCGGACAGCGTCAGCGCGCGAGCCTGGCCCGCGCCCTCGCGCTCGAACCCACGCTGCTCATCGCCGACGAGCCCACGAGCGCGCTCGACGTCTCGGTGCAGGCGCGCGTGCTCGAACTGTTCTCCGGGCTTCAACGCGAACTCGGCTTCGCGGCGCTGTTCATCAGCCACGACCTCGCGGTCGTGGACCTGCTCTCCGACCGGATCGCGGTGCTCTACCAGGGGCGGCTCGTGGAGGAGGGGCCGGGTTCGCAGGTGCTGGGGGCGCCGCAGCATCCGTACACTCGGCGCCTGCTGGCGTCGCTGCCGGTGCCCGACCCGCGGGAGCAGGCCGAGCGTCGCGAGGCGCTGCGCGCACTGCGGGATGACGCATGATCATCGACACGACCGGCCCGGCCGTCGCGGCGCGCGACCTCGCGTTGCGCTACCACTCCGACAACCCCGAGACGCGGTCGATCGCCGTCGACGGTGTCAGCTTCGACATCGCGCCGGGGGAGGTGCTCGCGGTCGTCGGCGAGACGGGCTCGGGCAAGAGCACCCTCGCACGGGCCGTCGCCCTGCACGCCGACCGGCCCGGCCCGCGGAGTCCTTCGATCACCGGCGGCGGCGTGACCGTGCTCGGGCACCAGCTGCGGGGCATCTCCCGCCGCCGGCGCGACCAGCTCGGACTCTACGTGGGCTACCTGCCGCAGGAGGCCGGGGACGACCTCGAGCCGCGACTGACGATCGGCGAGAACGTCGCCGAGCCGATCTTCTCGCGCGACCGGCGCTTCGACCAGGACGAGGCCGGCGAGGCGGTCGCGACCCTCATCGACGCCGTGCGCCTGCCGCTCGCGACGATGAACAAGTACCCGCACGAGCTCAGCAAGGGCCAGCGCCAGCGCGTGGCGATCGCGCGCGCGATGATCCTGGAGCCGCGGCTGCTCGTCGCCGACGACCCCACCGCGGGCATCGACGTGACCGTGCGCGGGGCGATCCTCGACATCATCGTGTCCCTGCAGCAGGAGCGCGGCTTCTCCGCCCTCATCGTCACGGCCGACCTCGGCGAGGTGCGCCGGGTGAGCAACCGTGTCGCGGTCATGCACCGGGGGGTCATCGTCGGCTACGGCGACCTCGAGACGGTGCTCGGCGACCCGCAGCATCCGTATGTGCAGTCCCTCGCGGCCTCGCTCGACACCACGCGTCAGCTCACCGCCGGTCACGGGCCGTTCGTCGAGCTCGAGCCGGTGATCGAGCGGGAGGATCTCGGCGCCCAGTCGCCGTGACCTGTTGCGCGTCGCGGGGATGGGCAACCTTTGGTAAAGTATTCACGCCTTGCCGCGATCCTCGATAGCTCAATTGGCAGAGCAATCGGCTGTTAACCGATAGGTTCTTGGTTCGAGTCC
>JBAQPI010000256.1:0-5800 GCA_049305635.1 Rhodoglobus sp.
TCGACGGGAGCAGGCGCGCTCGAGCCGCCCTTGTTCCACTCGATGCTCTGCTGCTGGGCTTCGGCGTTCTGCTCGTTGCCGACGACGAGATTGTCGAGCCACAGCTGCCAGCCGAGGAAGAGCAGCACGAGCACGCCCGCGGTGATCAGCAGCTCGCCGATCACGCCGACGACGCTCAAGCGCCGCCGCCGAGCGGCCAGGCCGCGACGGCCCGCCCGTGTCTGCTCGATCGACATGCCCCGATTCTAGGCGCTGCGGGCTCGGCGTCGGCCGTTCGCTCAGGATGTCCCCGGCGGCCTTCAGGCTAGAATCGCTGCCATGGCCCGTAGCAGCAAGACCGAGCGTCCAGTCGAGACCGCCTCCGGCGAGAACGCGCCGAACCCGGTGTGGTTCAAGCCCGTCATGTTCGGTTTCATGCTGCTCGGCCTGGTGTGGATCATCGTGTTCTACGTGAGCGGTAGCACCCTGCCGATCCGGGACCTCGGCTCGTGGAACATCCTGGTGGGATTCGGGATCATGTTCATCGGCTTCCTCATGACCACGCGGTGGCGCTGAACTACATCGGTGTAGTTACCCCCACTGTGGACTGGCCTGTGGATAACCGACTCAGAGGGTCAGTGCGCGCACGACGGTGATCGCGATGAGCGCGGTCGTGATCGCGCCCACGAGCACGACCTGCAACCTGCGCTGGTCGGCGCGCCGGGTGCGCAGGTAGACGAGCGCGACCAGCCCGCCCGCCACGAGGCCGCCCAGGTGGGCCTGCCATGAGATGCCCGGGATGAAGAACCCGGCGGCGAGGTTGATCGCGATGACGATGAAGATCTGGATGTTGTCGCCACCGAGCCTGCGCTGGATCACGAAGAAGGCGCCCATGAGCCCGAAGATCGCACCCGAGGCGCCGAGCACCCCGCCGGTGGGGTTCAGCAGCAGCACGGCGACCGAGCCGCCGAAGCCGCTCACCAGGTAGAGCGCGAAGAACCTGGCGCGACCGAGCAGGTGCTCGAGGATCGGCCCGAACACGAACAGCGAGTACATGTTGAACAGGATGTGCAGCACCGAGGCATGCAGGAACACCGCGGTGATCGGCGTCCAGGGCAGCAGCAACGTGAACTGGGGGCGGTAGATCCCGTAGATCTCCACCGCGGGAGTCAGCTGCTGCAGGATGAACACCAGCACGGTCACCCCGATGAGCGCGAAGGTCACGACCGGTTGCGAGCTGCCCGGCCGGAACGCGCGCACCACACCGGGAGCGCGCCTGGGTGTCGCGGCGCGGCCCTCGCGAACGCACTCCGGGCATTGCACCCCGACGGCCGCCTGGGTCTGGCATTGGGGGCAGATCGTGCGACCGCAGCGCTGGCAGAGGACGTAGCTGTGTCGATCCGGATGCCGGTAGCAGGTGTCGGACGACCGCTCGGTCGCGGGTTCGGTCACTCAGACCTCGTCGATGGTGATGCTCTCGATCACGACGGGCTCGAGCGGCTTGTCCCGAGCATCCGTCTCGACGGCCTCGATCGCGTCGACGACGCGCTTGGACTGCTCGTCGGCGACCTCGCCGAAGATCGTGTGCTTGCCCTGCAGCCACCCCGTCGGGATGGTCGTGATGAAGAACTGCGAACCGTTCGTGCCGCGACCGCCCTGCGTGCCGGCGTTCGCCATCGCAAGCAGGTACGGCCGGTCGAAGAGCAGCTCGCCGTGGATCTCGTCGTCGAACTGGTAGCCGGGACCGCCGGTGCCCTGCCCGAGCGGGTCACCGCCCTGCAGCATGAACTGCTTGATGATGCGGTGGAAGATCACGCCGTCATAGAGCGCGTCGTTGCGCGTCGCGCCGGTCTTCGGGTCGGTCCATTCTTTCGCGCCGGTGGCGAGACCGACGAAGTTCGCAACGGTCTTCGGAGCGTGGTTGCCGAAGAGGTTGAGGTCGATGGTGCCCTTGTTGGTCTTCATGTGCGCGACAGCGGTGTGCATGTCTCGATTCTCGCATAGCGCTCGCTGGACGGTTCCCGTCAACCCCGTGCATGCTCGCGAGGCGCGTGGAAGGATGGTGATACGCGCTCGACCGATCTCACAGGAGGATTCGCCATGGCACTCTCACGCAAGCGGCGCAAGGAACTCGATCGGCTCAGGCGGCAGGCGGAGCACGTCTGGGACGACCAGAAGGAGTTGCTCGACCACGCGGCCAAGGTCGTTCGCGAGGCGAGCCGACAGGCGCAGAACTTCGCACGCGAGGAGGTCCGACCGCGCGTGAAGGACACCTACGAAGACCGCGTCGTGCCCGCGGTCGGTGCGGGTATCGCGGGTGCGCGCTCCGCGGCGGGCACCGCGCGCGAGAAGTTCACCCGCGAGGTGCTGCCTTCGGTGACGAATGCGCTCGGCACGGCGCTCGCCGCCCTCGAGGTCGCCAAGGACCGGCAGGTGCGCGAGGCGATCTCGCGGGCGACGAAGCTCGGTTCGGAGATCGGGGCGAAGACCGGACTCGTCAAGCCGCGACCCGCGGGACCGGGCCGCTACATCCTCATCGGACTCGGTGTCGTCGCGGTCGCCGCGGTCGCCTACGCGACCTGGCAGACGCTGCGCGCCGACGACGATCTCTGGATCGACGACGAACCGGTCGAGACGAGCCCCGATTCGGCGCTCGAGGAAGACCTGTGACCCGCGGCGCTTAGGCGCTGCGTCGCCTCGACGGCGAGACCGCCGGGGCCAGCAGGCGCTCCACCTCGGCGCGCGTGGTCGAGACCCCGAAGAGTTCCGTGCCGGGGCCGAATCGCGCACCCTCGCCGAGCGTTCCGGCGATGACCGGGTCGAAGCCCAGGCGGTCGACGATATCGGCGACGGCGCGCACGGCATCCTCTTCGTCGCCCGCGATCGCGATCGCGTGGCGGTCCGCGGCACCGGCAGGACGGCCGTCCCGCTCGAGCTCGTGATAGCCCAGGTGATTGAGGGCCTTCACGACGAGGGAGTCGGGCAGCGACGCGGCGACGACGGCGCTGGATGCCCCGTCCCGTTCGAACTGCTCGAGCATCCCGTCCGTCGGCGGCCAGTAGTTCATCGCGTCGATCACGATCTTGCCGGCGAGTGCTGCACGCGGGATCGTGTGGAGCCTGCCGAGCGGGATCGCGAGGATCACGACGTCCGCCGCTCGAGCGACCTCCTCGCTCGACGCCGCGGTCGTCCCCGGGCTGAGTACCTCCACGATGAGCTCGATCTGCGCGGGGTCGCCCGATGCGGCGATGAGCGTGCGGTAGCCGGACCGCGCGGCGAGGCCGGCGAGCACCGTGCCGACCTTGCCTGCACCCAGGATGCCGATGGTGGTCACGACGCCACCGCGGCGGTCTCCCGCTTCAGGACGGGGGCGACCTCGGTCATGTAGAGCTCGAGCGAGTCGAGGGTCATCGCCCAGGGCAGATTGCCGACGTCGATCTGGCCCATGAAGCGGTCGATGCCGAGGAGTTCGACCCGGCGCATGATCGCGTCGATGACCTGCTGCGGGCTGCCGACCGGCAGACCCGCGGAGATCCACGCGTCGTACGCTTCGCGGGGGAACCCGTTGGCGGCGAATGGCAGCCCGGCTTGCTGGAAGTAGCGCGAGTAGTACGGGTAGAAGTCGTCGCGCGCCTTCTGGGAGGTTCGACCGACATACATGTGCCCGCTCACCGCGAGCCGCAGCGTCGCGCGGTCGTGCCCGGCCTGCTCGGCGGCGCGGTGGTAGAGCGCCACACGCGAGACGAACTGCTCGGGACCGGCGAAGAATCCCATGACCATCGGCAGACCAAGCGAGCCCGCCCGCACGGCCGAAGCCGGTGTGCCGCCGATGCCGACCCAGATCGGCAGTTGCTTCTGCACCGGTCGCGGCGAGATGGTCGCCTCGTGCAACGGTGCGCGGAACCGTCCGCGCCAGGTGATGACCGGCTCGTCGCGGATGCGCAGCAGGAGCTTGAGCTTCTCGTCGAACAGCTCGTCGTAGTCGTGCAGGTCGTAGCCGAACAGCGGGAAGGACTCGGTGAAGGCGCCGCGGCCCGCGATGATCTCCGCGCGGCCGTTGGAGAGGTGGTCGAGGGTCGCGAACTGCTCGAAGACCCGGACCGGGTCCTGGCTCGAGAGCACGGTGACCCCGCTCATCAGCCGCAGCCTCGTCGTGACGCTCGCGATCGCCGCGAGCACGACCTCCGGCGCGGACATGCTGAAGTCCGGCCTGTGGTGCTCGCCGAGCCCGATCGCGTCGAGACCCCCGGCGTCGGCGAGTCTGGCCAGCTCGACGATCTGGGCGAAGCGCGCGTGGATGCTCTTGGCCGAGTCGTCGTTCTGGTTGGCGATCAACTCGCCGAAGGAATAGATGCCGAGTTCCATCGGCGCTCCTCTCCGCTCTCGCCGGACCACGCGAGACTCCAGACCGCGACGGCGTCGAGCACCGCCGAAAGCTGTCGGCCGGTGTCGGTGAGCGAGTAGCTCACCTCGATCGGACGATCACCGGACACGTCCCGGTGCACCAGGCCGGCGGCCTCGAGTTCTTTCAGTCGCGCCGAGAGCATGGCCGGGGTGATATCGGTGATCGCGGCGCGCAACTCGGAGAACCGTCGGGATCGGCCGAGCAGCACGTCGATGATCGCGCCGTTCCAGCGTCGACCGATGAGCTCGACCGCGGCGTGGAACGCTGGGCAAGCATTCCGGTCGACCATGGACACCTCCGGTACTGAAGTCATAGTTAGTATGGGAAACATACCATGAAGTGACGGGTGCTCGGGGCTACAGCGCGATCCGGATGCCGCGCCGGTGCAGCCACCACGCCGCGAGCGAGAGCGCGGCGAGCACCACGCAGAGCTGCGCCGCCGCGAGCCAGCCCGACGCCTGCGCGTACCACCACGGCGCGGCCGGCAGCGCGACGAGAGCGAGCACGAGCAGGTGGAGGATGTACAGCGCGAGCGCGTTCTCGCCCCACCAGGCCAGGAACCCGGCCCGGTTCTGCGCGGCCCTCGAGGCGAGATCGACCGCGAGGAACGCGACCGCGCTGATCGCGAGGGTGAGGAGCACGAAACTGAGCGAGACGCGGTGCTTGCTCACCGGCACGACGAGCACCGAGATCACGGCGGCGACCACGAGCACGGCGCAGCACAGCACGTAGGACGCGCGACCCCGGCGCCAGAGGTCGGCGACCGCCGTCGAGAGCACGAGCAGCGCGGCCCAGGAGATCGCGCCGAGGAACCCGCCGTGGCTGGAGCGCACAACCTCCTCGAGCCACCAGGCGTCGAGCGCGAGCTGGTAGCCGACCAGCAGCAGCAGGCCGGCGAGGAAGCGCGCCCACGTCGGCAGCCTGATGAAGGCGAGGCAGATGAGGCCGGCGAGACCGAGCGCCTGCAACACCCCCCAGTCGGTGTGCACTCCGGCGACGGAGGTGCCGCCGGCGGTGAGGATCGCGCCGATGCCGATGAGAGCGAGATAGCGCACCACGAAGTGCCGGTAGGCGGCCCCGGCGCCCGCGCGTCGCCGCCGCTCGAACGAGGAGGCGAAGGTGAGCCCGATCGCGAAGACGAACGCGGATGCCACGGTGTCCGCAACGGTGAACCCGACGTCATCGGCATGCTTGAGATAGGCCGGCACGAGCTGCACCCCGGAGAGGTAGTCGCCGCCCACCATGAGGATCACGAGCGCGCCCCGAAAGCGATCGATCGCGAGGTTTCGCACGGAGTCATGCACCTCGGGCGGCATGCCGCAACCGTACGCCCGGGCCCGCGTGGCCCGCGCCCAGCGCGCTGCCGGTGCGGGTGCGGGTGCGGGTGCGGGTGCGGGTGCGGGTGCGGGTGCGGAG
>JBAQPI010000257.1:0-2181 GCA_049305635.1 Rhodoglobus sp.
GACGAGGCCGGCGCGTTCGCCGATCTCAAGCAGCCCGGGCACCCGGTCGAGGTCGACCCCGATGGATGCCGCGAGCCGCCGGCTGTCCGGCAGCGCGACGCCCCCGCGCGCGAGCTCCCGTGCCGGCTCCCGTTGCAGCTCGGCGACGAGTTCGGCGACGAAGCTCGTCGTCTCGAAGGCCCTGGACGCGGCGGCGCGGTCCGCGCTCTCGCGGTCGGCGCGGCCGACGGGGGACAACGCCGGCGGGGCGGGCTCTGCGATGAGCGTGGCGGGGCGCAGCTCCGCGGCGCCGAAGCGCGCGGCGGCGGGTGCCGGGACGCTCAGCAGGCCGTCCCGCTCGAGCAGGAGGGCGAGCGTGCGCCCCGCGGCGAGGTGCGCCTCGAGGCCGGCGGCGTCGCCGCCGAGTGCGGTGACGCGGGCAGCGGCATCCCCGGCACCGGTCACGCCGAGTTCGGAGACGACGCCGAGGGCGACGAGCGCGGGGCGCTGCAGGCGGTCGAGGGCGAGCCCGACGGACTCGGGCGCCAGGAGCGCGTCGGCGAGGTCGAAGAAGTCCCGGATGCCGCCAGGCGTCACCCCGCGCTCGGCGAGCAGCGCGACGAGTTCGGGGTCGGCCAGCGATCGCAGCTGGTCGGCCAGCGCGAGGGCGGAGTCGTTACTGGGAGGCATCCCTCGCGTCGCGACTCCTCCGGATTCCACTCACGACGATGAGCGCGATCATGAGCACCAGCCCCAGGGGCAGGCCGATGGCCGGCAGCACGATGACGACCGGCCAGGCGCCGCCGCTGAAGTCCTCGACCCCTGCGGCGGTGGCGATGATGACCGCGAGGAAGGCGACGATCGACAGCCCGATCGCCGAGGCGATCATGAAGGCGAGGATCCGCTCGCCGCGGTGGGCGAGCACGGTGTTGTCCTGGGTCACATCTCCAAGGATAGGGGAGAGCGGAGTCCTCTAGGCTTGATGCACCACGTACCGAGGAGTTCCGCATGCCCACCGGCAAGGTCAAGTTCTACGACGAGGAGAAGGGCTTCGGCTTCATCAGCAGTGATGATGGCCAGGAAGTGTTCCTCCATGCGTCCGCGCTGCCCGCCGGCGCCGTCGTCAAAGCGGGCTCCCGACTCGAGTTCGGCATCGCGGACGGCAAGAAGGGCGCGCAGGCGCTCTCGGTGCGCGTGCTCGAGGCGAGCCCGAGTCTCGCCAGGCTCAACCGCAAGCCCGCCGACGACATGGCCGTCATCATCGAGGATCTCGTCAAGCTGATGGACGGCATCGGCGCCGGGCTCAAGCGCGGGCGCTACCCCGACAAGGCCCACGGTGCGAAGATCGCGGCGATGCTGCGCAAGGTCGCGGACGAGCTGGATGCCTGACCGTCACCTGCAGTTCGCCCGGGATGCCCTGCTCGACATCACGCCCGAGTCCACGATCGGCCAGTATGTCGGCTCGGTGGACGAGGGCGAGGGCGTCGTGACGGTGCACTTCGAGTCCACGCTGCCCGGCTACCCGGGATGGCGCTGGACGGTGAGCCTCGCGGTCGTCGACGGCGGTGAGCCGACAGTGCTCGAGACCGAGCTCATGCCCGGAGATGGTGCGCTGCTCGCGCCAGACTGGGTGCCGTGGTCGGATCGACTCGCCGACTACAAGGCCGCGCAGGAGGCCGCAGGTGCCGCCGCCGCGGAGTCGGAGGACGAGTCCGATGACGACGACGACCTCGATGATGAGGGCGACGAGGCCGAGGATGACGACTTCGTCGACCTCGACATCGATGACGACATCGATGACGACATCGACCTCGACGTCGACGACGAGCGCTGAGGACCGCGAAGAAGACGACGCGTAACTGAGGCTTTCGGCGCCTGATCGGGTCATCCCATTGGCAGACTCGCCGTATTCAGGAGCAACTCCTGAATACCCGTGTCGCAGGCGGGTCCGGCGCGGGAGGGCGCGCGTCGCATGCACCCTGGCGGGTCGCATCCAGTCGCATTCGGGAGGTCTCGCCCTTCTCGCGGCGACACCATTGCCTGGGTTCGGAGACAATCGTGTGATCGCCACCTCGCGAGGTGCCGCTGTCAACCGCAGATACTCAGGAACTCCTCCTGAGTATCGCGAGTCTCGCGCGCACGCGCACCCGCGACGCCGAGGTCGCAAGTCTCGAGGGAACTACGCTCTCCGTCGCCCGCGCA
>JBAQPI010000258.1:0-7635 GCA_049305635.1 Rhodoglobus sp.
GTAGACGTCGGCGGGCAGCGCATCCTCGCTCGCCGGACCGCTGAGGATCGTGATTTCCGCGCCGAGCCCGGCGCCGAGGGTCAGGCCATAGAGCTCGTCGAGGTCGTGGCGCGAGATGGGTTCGCCGCCGGACTCGGCGATCTTCACGCGCTCCCCGCCGCGGCGGTCGTGAACATACGCCCCGCCCCGGCCCGTGCGCTCGACGGCGACGACGTGGATGCCCTCGTCCTCGAGCAGGTGATGCAGCATCCGCCCGCTCTCGCCCGTGAGCACGCAACACATCGTCACGTCCACGCCCAGCCGCAGCAGCATGCGCGCCTGCCAGACGCCCTGACCGCCGGCGTGCAGATGGACCTCGGCACCGTCGGGCTGATCCTCGATGGTCACGGTCAGCACGGGCGACGGGGCGAAGATCAGGACTTCGGGCATGGTTCACGCTTGCACGGGCGCACGGCGCGTGTAAAGAGGTGGACCCCACGCCACGCCGTCGGCGTCAGCAGGCTCGCTAGGATGACCGCGTGGGTTCAATGACGACGATCGACGCGGTTCCGGTCTATCGCTCGGAACCCGAGGGCGTGCCGCGTGGGGCGATCGTGCTCATCCACGAGATCTGGGGGCTCGTCGACCACATCAAGGCCGTGGCCGACCGGTACTCGCGCGAAGGATACCTCGTGCTCGCCCCCGACCTCTTGAGCGAGGTCGGGATCACCCCCGAGGTCGGCGAGGGGTTGAGCGGGATCTACGCCGAGCCGGATGAGGCCAAGCGCACGGCGATGCAGCCCCAGCTTCGCGAGGCCTTGGCCCCGGCGCGGGCGCCCGAGTTCGGTGACAAGGCCGTCGCGGCGCTGAAGGCCGTCGTCGATCACCTGGTCACCGAGCCGGGCATCGACGACCGCATCGCGGTGACCGGCTTCTGCTTCGGGGGCACCTACAGCTTCGCCCTCGCGGCCAACGACGAGCGGGTGCGGGCGGCGATAGCGTTCTACGGCACGGCACCATCGTCGGAGAAGATCGCCGACATCCGATGCCCGATCCTGGCGCTCTACGGCGAGAACGACCCGCCGATCGTCGAACGCCTGCCCGCGGTGCGCGCCCAGATGGCGGATGCCGGGGTCGACTTCATCGACCACGTCTACCCGGGTGCTCTCCATGCTTTCTTCAACGACACGAATCAGCGCACCTACGACCCGGAGGCCGCCGCCGACGCCTGGCGCCGCACCCTCGCCTTCCTCGACGCGCGCCTCTGAGGCGCGCGTCGTCGGGAATACGTCGGCTCCTGTTCGGGTTGCCATCGATATTCGATGCAAACGCATTGATTGAGGACGAGAACCGGGAGCACACGATGCAGTTCGGCATCTTCACTGTCAGCGACGTCACCGAGGACCCCACCACCGGGGCCACCCCCTCCGAGCACGATCGCATCAAGGGGATCGTCACGATCGCGAAGAAGGCCGAGGAGGTGGGTCTCGACGTCTTCGCGCTCGGCGAGCATCACAACCCGCCGTTCTTCTCGTCGAGCCCCACGACGACCCTCGCCTATATCGCTGCGCAGACTTCGACGTTGCAGCTCTCCACGAGCACGACGCTCATCACCACGAACGACCCGGTGAAGATCGCCGAGGACTACGCCATGCTCCAGCATCTCTCCGACGGCCGCGTCGACCTCATGCTGGGGCGCGGCAACACCGGCCCGGTGTACCCGTGGTTCGGCCAGGACATCCGTGAGGGCATCCCGCTCGCGATCGAGCACTACGCGCTGCTGCACCGCCTGTGGCGCGAGGACCACGTCGACTGGCAGGGCAAGTACCGCACGCCGTTGCAGGGCTTCCAGTCCACCCCGCGGCCCCTCGACGGCGTGCCGCCGTTCGTCTGGCACGGCTCGATCCGCAGCCCCGAGATCGCCGAGCAGGCGGCGTACTACGGCGACGGCTTCTTCGCGAACAACATCTTCTGGCCCAAGGAGCACTCCATGCGCCTGGTCGGCTACTACCGAGACCGCTTCGAGCACTACGGCCACGGCACCGCCGCGCAGGCGATCGTCGGCCTCGGCGGGCAGGCCTTCATGGCCAAGAGGTCGCAAGATGCCGTGGCGCAGTTCCGCCCCTACTTCGACAACGCGCCCGTCTACGGCCACGGACCCTCGCTCGAGGACTTCACCGCCCAGACGCCGTTGACCGTGGGCAGTCCGCAGGAGGTCATCGACCGCTACGCGGGCATGCGCGAGCACTTCGGCGACTACCAACGTCAGTTGTTCCTCATGGACCACGCCGGTCTCCCGCTGAAGACCGTGCTCGAGCAGCTCGACCTCCTCGGCGGGGAGGTCGTGCCCGTGCTGCGCAAGGAGCTCGCCGTGAACCGCCCGGCCGAGGTTCCGGATGCGCCGACCCACGCATCCCTCATCGCCGCCCGCGACGCCGCAACCCCTTCCGCCGTTCAGGATTCCGCGGCCGACACGCGGGCGGACGTGGCCTCGTGACCGGCGTGTCGAGCGCGAGTCCTGAACCGCGCAGGGTGGCGCGCAGGGTCGCGGTGGTCGCGGCGGGACTCAGCCAGCCCTCATCCACCCGCCTGCTCGCCGACCGCCTCGCCGAGGCGACCGTGCGTGCGCTCGGTGAGGCGGCGGTTGAGGTGTTCGAGCTGCGCGACACCGCGACGGATGTCACGAACAACCTGCTCACCGGTTTCCCGAGCCCGCGGCTCGGGTCGGCCATCGAGACGATCACGAGCGCGGACGGACTCATCGTCGTCACGCCGATCTTCACGACGAGTTACAGCGGCCTGTTCAAGTCGTTCATCGACGTGCTCGACCCGCGGTCGCTGACCGGGATGCCCGTGCTGCTGGCCGCGACCGGCGGCACCGAACGGCATTCCCTCGCGATCGACTACGCGCTACGACCCCTCTTCGGCTATCTGCACGCGGAGCCGGTGCCGACCGGCGTGTACGCGGCCTCCGGGGACTGGGGCAGCGACTCGGGCCTGTCCGAGCGCATCGAGCGCGCCGCCGGCGAGCTCGCAAGGGCGATGGGCCACGCCGAGCGCCGGGTGCGCGACCCCTTCGCGCTGCCCGAGGGCTTCACCCCGACGGGGGCGTTCTCGGCGCAGTGAGCCGCGCGGTGACCGTGTCGATCGCGATGCCCAGGGTGATCGCCACGACCACCGAGGCGACGATCGCGAGCACGGGATTGTGCGAGAGCCAACTGCCGAACAGCGCGCCGATGAGGCTGTTGTAGAGCGCCCAGCCCGAACCCGCGATGACCGTGAGCGGCAGGTACCGACGGTAGGAGAACCCCATCGCGCCAGCGGTGAGATTCGCGGCGATCCGCGCGAAGGGGATGTACCTCGCGGTGAGGATGATCGCGGCGGGGCGCCGCTGCAGGGCGACCCGCGCGTGCTCGGTCGCGGCCGCGATCCGGGGATGCCGCATCCAGCGCCAGCGCTCCGTGCCGATCCTGCGTCCGATCCAGTAGCACGCGTTGTCCCCGACGATCGCGCCGGCCGTCGCGACCGCGAGCACGAGGGCGATGGGCGGGGATCCGGCCGAGAACGCGAGAGAGCCGAGCGCCACGACGAAGGTCTCGCTCGGCAGCACCACGAGGAACGCGTCGGCGACCACGAGCACGAACAGCACGGGGCCCAGCCACGGGCTCGCGGCGGCCTGCTCGAGCCACGCGGTGATCGCATCCACGGCCCAAGTCCTATCGTGGAAAGGTGAACGCCGGGTGAGATTCGGCACACGAGGATCGCAGTCGCCGGCAGTCGCTAGGCCCGCCGGACGCAGTACTGGTACGCTGAGGAACCGGAGCAGGCTGGCACGAAGCTGGTCACCGGTGGTGAACTACTGAACTCTCCGTTCAGTGCTTTTCTACTGTTGACCAGGGCAGCGCCCCCTCTGGGGCCCCTCGCTATGCGCCGGAAACGCGTTCTTCGCATCCGTCCGCTCCTTGTGTCGCCCGCAGGGCGAACAGACAACGCAGGTTTGAAAAGAGGAGTTAAGCCCTTGGAGGGTCCCGAAATCAAGTTCGCCGAAGCCGTGCTGGACAACGGCAAGTTCGGCAAGCGCACCGTCCGGTTCGAAACCGGCCGTCTCGCGCAGCAGGCCCAGGGCGCGGTCGCCGCGTACCTGGACGAAGACACCATGATCCTGAGCGCCACGAGCGCCGGCAAGCAGCCGCGCGAAGGCTTCGACTTCTTCCCCCTCACGGTGGATGTCGAGGAGCGCTCCTACGCGGCCGGCAAGATCCCCGGCTCGTTCTTCCGCCGCGAGGCACGCCCCTCGACCGAGGCGATCCTCGTCTGCCGGCTCATCGACCGTCCGCTGCGCCCGACCTTCGTCGAGGGTCTGCGCAACGAGGTGCAGATCGTCATCACGGTGCTCTCGATCGCGCCCGACGAGTTCTACGACGCGCTGGCCATCAACGCCGCATCCGCGTCGACCCAGATCTCCGGCCTGCCGTTCTACGGCCCGGTCGGCGGCATCCGCCTCGCCCTGATCGGCGACCAGTGGGTGGCGTTCCCCAAGTTCAGCCAACTCGCCGACGCGGTGTTCGACCTCACGGTCGCCGGCCGCCTCGTCACGAACGAGGCCGGTGAAGAGGATGTCGCGATCATGATGGTCGAGGCCGAGGCCACCGAGGGCAGCTGGGAGCTCATCCAGGCCGGCGCCACCAAGCCCGACGAGGCCGTCGTCGCACGGGGCCTCGAGGCCTCGAAGCCGTTCCTCAAGCAGCTCATCAAGGCCCAGATGGAGCTCGCGGCGCAGTCCGCGAAGCCCATCCAGGACTTCCCGTTGTTCCCGCCGTACAGCCAGGAGACCTACGACGTCGTCGCGGGCCTCGCATACGACGACCTCAAGGGCGTCTACCAGATCGCGGACAAGCAGGAGCGGCAGAACGCCGACGACGCGCTCAAGGACCGCGTCAAAGGCCACATCGCGAGCGAGGTCGAGGCCGAGCGCCTGCCGTCCTCCGCGAACGCCGAGGTGTCGGCCGCCTACAAGTCGGTCTCCAAGAAGGTCATGCGCACGCGTGTGCTCACCGAGGGCATCCGCATCGACGGCCGCGGGCTGAGCGACATCCGCGCGCTCGACGCCGAGGTGCAGGTCATCCCGCGCGTGCATGGCTCCGCGATCTTCCAGCGCGGCGAGACCCAGATCCTGGGCGTCACGACGCTGAACATGCTCAAGATGGAGCAGCAGATCGACTCGCTGAACCCGGTGAAGAAGAAGCGCTACCTGCACCACTACAACTTCCCGCCGTACTCGACCGGTGAGACCGGCCGAGTGGGTTCGCCGAAGCGTCGCGAGATCGGGCACGGCTTCCTCGCCGAGCGCGCCCTCGTGCCAGTGCTGCCGCCGCGCGAGGAGTTCCCCTACGCGATCCGTCAGGTCTCCGAGGCACTCGGCTCCAACGGCTCGACGTCGATGGGCTCGGTGTGCGCCTCGACCCTCTCGCTGCTGAACGCCGGTGTGCCGCTGCGCGCCCCGGTCGCGGGCATCGCGATGGGCCTGATCTCCGACGAGGTCGACGGGGTCACGCGCTATGCGGCCCTCACCGACATCCTCGGTGCGGAGGACGCGCTCGGCGACATGGACTTCAAGGTCGCCGGCACCAGCGAGTTCGTCACCGCGATCCAGCTCGACACCAAGCTCGCGGGCCTGCCCTCGAGCGTGCTCGACGGTGCGCTGACGCAGGCGAAGGAGGCCCGCACGGCCATCCTCGCGGTCATCAACCAGGCGATCGACGCGCCCGACGAGATGGCGCCCACCGCGCCGCGCGTGATCAGCGTGCAGATCCCGGTCGACAAGATCGGCGAGCTGATCGGCCCGAAGGGCAAGACGATCAACCAGATTCAGGATGACACGGGCGCCGACATCTCGATCGAGGACGACGGCACCGTCTACATCGGCGCCGTCGACGGCCCCTCGGCCGAGGCCGCCCGCGCGGCGGTCAACGCGATCGCCAACCCGCTCAACCCGGAGGTCGGCGAGCGGTTCCTCGGCACCGTCGTCAAGCTCGCGACGTTCGGCGCCTTCGTCTCGCTCACCCCGGGCAAGGACGGCCTGCTGCACATCAGCGAGGTGCGCAAGCTCGCCGGTGGCAAGCGCGTGGAGAACGTCGAGGACGTGCTCGCGGTCGGCCAGAAGATCCAGGTGGAGATCACCAAGATCGACGACCGCGGAAAGCTCTCGCTCGCCCCGGTGAGCGACGAGGCCGACGGCGCGGACACCGAGTCCTCGGTCGCCTCGCATGACGGCCCGGAGGCGCCCGCCGAAGGCTAGTCGCCGCAGGCGAAGGCCCGTCCCGAGCTGAGGGCGGGCCTTCGCTGTTCCGCAACCGCTTGCGCCCCCTAGGGTGGGAGTCGTGATCACCCGAATCACCACGCCTCTCGACGCCTTCATGCGCGACCTCATGGCCTGGCTCGACGGCGCCTGGTTCGTCTGGGCGTCGATGGCCGCCGCGATCGCCCTCGTCGTCGTGATCGTCGTCGTGAGCAAGGTGCGGGCGCGCGCGCGGGCACGGGTGCCGCAGTACCGCCGCTCCCGCTAGGTCTCGAACACGCCGGTGAGCTGGGCGCGCGCGACGACGTGCTCGCGCATCAGGAAGCCGAGCATCGCCGGTGTCGCACCGGCCGGCAGTTCCAGTCGTTCGACGTCGAGGGCGCTCACGGTGAAGACGTAGCGGTGCTCGCCGTGACCGGCGGGGGGCCACGCGCCCAGGTACCGCTCGGCGCGCGACTCGTTCGGCAGCGTCACGGCGCCGGGGGGCAGCAGGCCGGCATCCGGGTCGCCCGCACCCTGCGGCAGGGAGCTCAGCTTCGCCGGTATGTCGCACACCGCCCAGTGCCACCAGCCGCTGCCGGTGGGGGCGTCCGGGTCGTACATCGTGATCGCGAAACTCCGGGTGCCCGAGGGCGCGCCGTCCCAGTGCAGCGTGGGGGAGCGGTCCTCCCCGCCGATGCCGCGCGACCTCGCCCACACCGGCAGGGTGTCGCCCTCCGCGAAGTCCGGGCTCGTGAGCGTGAACGACGGCACCTCGGGCAGCCGCCAGTTCGGGTGGTTCGTCATCGGGGCATTCTCACGGCCATGCTCCGATTATCCCCGGGATGCCGCCCTCAGTCGATGAGCGGGGGCGGTTGGACCGGGTCCCAGATCCCGGTCTGCGAGAGCGCGACGATCCCGGCGGCGACGAGCAGCACCGCGAGGATCGCCGAGCACAGCACGATGAGCGCCGTCCGTGGCGCCGGCGCCGTGAAGTACACCACGAAGGCCGCGGCGAGGATCGCGATGATGAGTCCGATCGCGACGAGCGGCACCCAGCGCGGTTCCTCCGCACCGCACCCCGGCGGCGGCGGGTAGATGAGGATGCAGACCTGGCCCACGACCTGCATCGGCCACAGCACCGCGATCGAGACCACGGACAGCACCCCGGCCAGGACGAGCCACAGGCGCGGACGGGCGGCGTGCAGGCGATCTGTCGACATGGTGGTTGGCCTTTCTCGTCTCGTGCACAAGGACGTTCGAGTGCCTCGCGACGTTGGGGTCAGGATAGCGACGAGGAAACGGGAGTGTAACGATCGGGGTTTCCTCACCTCCAGCGGGCATCCGGGCGCATAACCTGTACCTGCATAGGGGAACCA
>JBAQPI010000259.1:0-5485 GCA_049305635.1 Rhodoglobus sp.
GCCGAGCTCTCCAGGGCGGCGGATGCGGTGAACACCGCCCTCACGGAGATGACCGGCGCCACTTCGCCTCGGTTGCACCTCGAGCTCATGGCCGCGCGCATCCTCGTTCCCGCCAGTGACGACAGCCAGCGCGGCACCCTCGCCCGCGTGGAGCGCCTCGAGCGCCGGATCGGGGTGGAGGGTGCCGCGGCGGCGTCGACCCGACCGGTGGTCGAGCCCGCCGAGACCCGCGCCGCGAGCTCGCCCGCCGCGCCTGGCACCGTCTCGATCGAGCAGCTGCGCAACGCGTGGCCCGAGATCCTCGAGGTCGTGCAGCGCGTGCGGATGAGCGCCTGGACCGTCGTCTACACCGCCCAGGCCCGCGCGCTCGACGGCGACGTGCTGACCCTGAGCTTCGTGAGCCAGAACGACGTCGACAGTTTCAAGCAGCCGCAGGGCGCCGGCGAGGGCGTGAGCGAGGTGCTGCGCGCGGCGATCGTCGAGGTGCTCGGCCTGAGGGTGAAGTTCATCGCCCGCGCGGACGCGGCGCCCGGCGAGCCGACCCCGCCGCCGGCCGAGGTCGAGGCCCCACCCGCCCCCGAGGAGGAGGGCTGGGCTGTCGCCGTCATCCCCGATGCCGCGCCGCAGGAGCCCGCCGAACCCGTCGCCCCCGTGCGGGCGGTCGCCGCATCTGCGCCCACTGCGGCCGAACCGACCCGCTACGGCGAGTCCGTCGTGCGCGAGCTGCTCGGCGCGAGCTTCATCGAGGAGCAGCCCATCGCCCCGCGGGTGACCCCCCAGCCGAAGGACGACTAGTCGTGTACGACGGCATCGTGCAGGAACTCATCGACGAACTCGGCCGGCTACCCGGCATCGGGCCGAAGTCGGCGCAGCGCATCGCGTTCCACATCCTGCAGACCGAGAGCTTCGACGTCACGCGCCTCTCGGAGGTGCTGCGCGACGTGCGCGACAAGGTGCGCTTCTGCGACATCTGCGGCAACGTCACCGAGGAGCAGACCTGCGCCATTTGCCGTGACCCCCGGCGCTCCGCGGCGACCATCTGCGTCGTCGAGGAGGCGAAGGATGTCGTCGCGATCGAGCGCACCCGCGAGTTCAAGGGCCTCTACCACGTGCTCGGCGGCGCGATCAGCCCGATCGACGGCATCGGGCCCGACGACCTGCGCATCAAGCAGCTGCTCGCGCGCCTGGCCGACGGCAGCGTCACCGAGGTGATCATCGCGACCGACCCCAACCTCGAGGGCGAGGCGACCGCGACCTACCTGACCCGCCTGCTGCGGTACCCGAACCTGCGGGTCACGCGACTGGCATCCGGGCTCCCCGTCGGCGGCGACCTGGAGTACGCCGACGAGGTCACCCTCGGTCGCGCCTTCGAGGGTCGACGGCTCGTCGAGAACTGAGCCCGTCCGGGGCATGGTCCCGTGCGCCGTAAGATGGTGCGTCGTCCGTTTCCACCCCTCGGAGTCCCCGTGAGCCTGATCGTCCAGAAGTTCGGTGGCTCGTCGGTCGCCGATGCCGAGAGCATCAAGCGGGTCGCCGAGCGCATCGTCGCGACGAAGAACGCGGGTCACGACGTCGTGGTGGTCGTGTCGGCGATGGGCGACACGACGGACGAGCTTCTCGAGCTCGCCGAGCAGATCGTCGACGTGCCCTCGGGCCGGGAGCTCGACATGCTCCTGACGGCGGGCGAGCGCATCTCGATGGCGCTGCTCGCGATGGCGATCAAGGCCCTCGGCGTGGAGGCGCGCAGCTACACCGGCAGCCAGGCAGGGCTCATCACGGATGCCAAGCACGGTTCCGCGCGCATCGTCGACGTCGCCCCAAAGCGTGTGCGCGACGCCGTCGACTCGGGCGCCGTCGCGATCGTGGCAGGCTTCCAAGGCATCAACGCGCACGGCGACATCACGACCCTCGGCCGTGGCGGCTCCGACACCACCGCGGTCGCGCTCGCCGCCGCGCTCGGCGCCGAGGTCTGCGAGATCTACACGGATGTCGACGGCGTCTTCACGGCCGATCCCCGCGTCGTGCCCAACGCGCGAAAGATCGACCGGGTCACCAGCGAGGAGATGCTGGAACTGGCGGCGGCCGGGGCGAAGGTGCTCTACATCCGCGCCGTCGAGTACGCACGCCGGCACGGGGTGACGCTGCACGTGCGATCCTCGTTCAGCAACAACGAGGGCACGTTCGTCGTGAACCCGAAGGAAGGAGAGACCGTGGAAGAGGCGATCATCACCGGTGTCGCAGCCGACACGAGCGAGGCCAAGGTCACCGTCGTCGGAGTGCCAGACGTGCCCGGCAAGGCCGCCCGGATCTTCACGATCGTCGCGGACACCGACGTCAACATCGACATGATCGTGCAGAACGTCTCCGCCGCCCTCACCGGGCTCACCGACATCTCGTTCACGGTGCCGAAGTCGGACGTGCACAAGGTCATCACCGCGCTCACCGCAGCCCAGGACGAGGTCGGGTTCGACTCCCTGCAGCACGACGACCAGATCGGCAAGCTCGCCGTGGTCGGAGCCGGGATGCGCACGAATGCGGGCGTCTCGGCGAAGCTCTTCACCGCGCTCTCGGATGCCGGCATCAACATCGAGATGATCTCCACGAGCGAGATCCGCATCTCGGTCGTCACGCGAGCTGACCAACTGGCGGACGCCGTACGGGTGGTGCACACCGCTTTCGGCCTCGACGGCGAGCACGAGGCGGTCGTCTACGCGGGCACCGGACGTTAGCCCGTCGCCTCACGTCCTCCGGCCCCGCGGCGCGCCGCTGTCGCGTTCACGGTGCTAGCCTCGGGCGGTCGTCGAAGCCAGCCTCAGCAAAGGGGCACTCTTGCTACGTAGCAGTACGGGTTCGCGCCCGCGTAAGGCGACCGGAGGCGTCAACCAATACTCAGCCTCTCGCCGCTCTATCCGCCACCCGTTGTTGTGGATCCATAGGTGATGATGTCGGCACAACAGCACGCCGTCGGCCAAGTCGGTGAGACCTCCTCTGCTGAATTCGGTGATGTGATGAGCCTCCGTCCAGCTGGGCGGTCGATCGCAATCGGGAGCGATGCACCCGCCATCCCTGGCCGCGAGTGCATCGCGCTGCCGCGAGCTGAACAACCGTTGCGTACGACCGAGGTTCAGGCTTCGGCCGTCATCGTCGAAGAGCACCGGCACGGAGCCGGCGTTGCACATGTGGCGCTCCGCGCTCTCGACGGAGATGCTCGCGGTCTGCCCCTCGATGAATGCCGGTCCTGCTCGTCGCTGCAGATCCCGCTGGGCGACCAGCACCTTGACCGCCGGGCGGTGCCGACCGAACAGGCCGTTGGAGCCTTCGGCGCGCGTCGAGATGTCGACCATCTCCACGAGCGCGTCGAGCGCGATCTGCTCGGTCGACCGCTCGTCGTCGATGATGCGTGCAGCGCGAGCGAGGTCTTCCTGCGCCACGAAGCGCGGGCCGCCTCGTCGCGGCGAGGTCACCGCATCCACGGCTGCGCGGATGACCGCCGCGGACTCGGGATCGAGCAAGCCGATGAGCCGCGTCATGCCATCGCTCTGGGGGATCAGATGCAGGTATCGTCTGCTCCGGCGCTCAGCCTCCCGTTCGGCAACGCCTGCCGCATCCAGCTCGTCGCGGACTTCGCGTGCCCGCGCGGCGAGTCTCTCGACCGCGAGGGAGCCGGCCTCGGCAGTCAGTCGACGCGCTGCGTCGGCCAGGGCATCCGTCGTCACGTGCATCGAGGGTTCGCCCAGTCCGGAGCGTATGGCGTCGGCGGCTTCGAGCGAGATCGCACCCTGGGTGACGGCATCGATCGCCGACGCAAGCCAGGGCGCGCGGGCCCGAGCTGCAGGATCGGGGGCCGCGCGCTCGGCCACCAGCACCCCGACCCGCACGAGCCGCCGCGCGGTGAGTTCGCTGTGGCCGGAGAGCCGTTGCACCAGCTTCTCGGGCGACCGCGCACCGAGGCGCTGCGCGAGGCCGTCGTAGCCGAGTTCGGGGCGGGAACGATGAGCGAGTTCCGCGGCGACCCTGGCCTCGCTCACCTCGAGGTGTCGCCGCGATTCCGCGAGCTGGCGCTGGAAGTCGGCCAGAGCGTCATCCGAATGCGAGCCGAGCGCGAAGTCGGCACCCGCGACCGCAGCGGACGCCGAGCGGAGATCGGCGAGTGCGGTTGCGAGATCGGGCATGGATAAAATTGTTCCAGGGTTCGAACATATGTTCCAGTGAATGTGAACAAGCCGTCTCCACAGATTTGGTGCGGAGAGGAGGTGCGGGAGCGCGAGAGCCCGCCACCCGACCGGCCGTGAGAGAATCATGACCATGAGCAGCGGTGTGCGGATCGGTGTCGTGGGCGCCACGGGCCAGGTCGGCGCGGTCGTGCGCCGCCTTCTCGCGGAGCGCGAGTTCCCGATCGCCGAGATCCGCTTCTTCGCCTCCGCCCGCAGCGCCGGCACGACCCTCGACTTCAAGGGCGAGCCGGTCACGGTGGAGGATGCCGCGACCGCCGATCCAGCCGGCCTCGACATCGCGATCTTCTCCGCGGGCGCCACGACGAGCAAGGCGCAGGCGCCGCGCTTCGCCGAGGCGGGCGTGCTCGTGATCGACAACTCGAGCGCGTGGCGCATGGACCCCGACGTGCCGCTCGTGGTCAGCGAGGTCAATCCGCACGCGATCGGTCAGGCCCGCAAGGGCATCATCGCCAACCCCAACTGCACGACCATGGCGGCGATGCCCGTGCTCAAGGTGCTCGACCGCGAGGCGGGCCTGCAGCGCCTCATCGTGAGCACGTACCAGGCAGTCTCCGGCGCAGGCCTCGCCGGCGGCGAGGAGCTCATGGCCCAGGTCGAGGCCGCGGGCGACGCCAGGGGCCTGGTGCACGACGGTTCGGCGGTGCAGATGCCCGACGCCCGGGTCTTCCCGAAGAGCATCGCCTTCAACGTCATCCCGTTCGCCGGCAACCTGGTCGACGACGGTCTGAACGAGACCGACGAGGAGAAGAAGCTGCGCAACGAGAGCCGCAAGATCCTCGAGCTGCCCGACCTCCTGGTCAGCGGCACGTGCGTGCGGGTCCCGGTGTTCACGGGTCATTCGCTGTCGATCAACGCCGAGTTCGCGCGCCCGATCACGCCCGACCGCGCCCGCGAGCTGCTCGGGGATGCCGCGGGCGTCACGCTCGCGGAGGTGCCGACGCCCCTCGAGGCCGCCGGCACCGACCCGAGCTATGTCGGCCGCATCCGGCAGGACGAGGGCGTGCCCGAGGGTCGCGGTCTCGCCCTGTTCATCAGCAACGACAACCTGCGCAAGGGCGCCGCGCTGAACGCCGTGCAGATCGCCGAGCTGGTCGCGGCCCGGCTGGCGGCGGTCGAGTAGCCGCTTCAGCCTCGACCGGGCTCGCGCGAGTTCGGTCATCCGAGCGCTCCTGGGGAGGAGTTGCTATCCGAACCGTCGCGAAGCCAGGTCCTGGTGCGCGAGCCGTCGCATCGCCGCCAGCACCGGCTCG
>JBAQPI010000260.1:0-2762 GCA_049305635.1 Rhodoglobus sp.
AGCAGGACCGCGGCGCTGAGGGCGGCGGCGTGATTCCGAAGATCCCGTGCGGGTTCGGGTCCTTCGTCCATCCTGGTGTCGTCGCCGAGGGTGAAGGTGACCCGGGACACGCGTCGGCTGTGATCGAAGACCGGTACCGGCTCCGCATGGAAGCCGGCGGCCGGCACCACATGCAGTTCGTCGCCGTGCGTCGCTACCACCAGGACGTCGGCCTGCTCCGCGCCGACTACGGCGCCCCACCCCTCGACCTGGATCGTCGCCCGCGCTTCGCCGGCGGCGATGGGTGCGAGCCAACGGTCCTTCTGCTCGGCCGTGCCGTGCCGGGCGATGCCGGCCGCGGCGACGAGGGACTCGAGTAGCGGCAGCGGCAACGCGATCCGCCCGCACTCCTCCAGGAGCAGGGTGGCCTCCAGCCCGCCCAGGCCCAGCCCGCCGTGCTCGGGCGGGATCACGAGCGCGTAGAAGCCCATCTCCACGAGGGCGTGCCGAAGCGGCTCCAGCGCGTCGCCCGCCCATGCGGCGCGCACCACCTCCGGGGGGCATGCCTCCTTGAGGAACTCCCGTGCTCCGCGGGCGAGCTCTTTCTGATCTGCGTCGAGCATCATGTCCAGCGCCGTTCTTTGGGGAGGCCGAGCAGGCGCTCCGAGATGATGTTCCGTTGGATCTCGCTGGTGCCTGCGAAGATCTTGGAGGCCCGCGCGTGCCAGTAATTGCGGTGGAACCGGGCCGATGCGTCCAGGTGTGGAGTCGGGTCGAGCTCCGCGTCGGGACCGAGGATGTTCAGCGCGGTCTCGAAGATCCGGGCGTCCATCTCCGACCAGAACAACTTGACGAGGCTAGCCTCGTGACCGAGCTGTTCGCCGTTCTCCAATCGTGAGATCACGTTCTTCATGAAGTGCTTGAACACCTGGGAGTCAACGTATCGGGCGGCGACCTGGTCCCGCACGAGCGTGTCGTCTGCCTGGTCGGTTCGGTGGGCGAGCTGGACGAGGTCCCACACCTTCCGCGTGAATCGGACGTGGTCGCCCAGACCCGTGCCTCGTTCGTAGCCGAGCGTCGCCATGGCGACCGTCCAGCCGTCGCCGATCTCACCGACCACGTTGGCCACCGGGACTCGGACGTCGGTGAAGAACACCTCCGCGAATCCGGGGTCTCCATGCAGCTGCCTGATCGGGCGCACCTCGATCCCCGGGCTCGACATCGGAATGAGCACGAAGGTGAGCCCGCGGTGGCCTTCACCGAGCTCGCCGGTGCGGACCAGGGCGAACATCCAGTCGGCGAAAATGGACAGCGACGTCCAGATTTTCTGCCCGTCGATGACCAGTTCGTCGCCTTCGCGCCGCGCGCGCGCGCGAATCGCAGCAAGGTCGCTGCCGGCCTCGGGCTCGGAGAAGCCCTGACACCAGAGTTCGTCGCAATCGAGGATCCGCGGGAGCAGCCGCTGTTTCTGCTGCTCCGTGCCGAACTCGATGAGGGTGGGTCCGATCAGGCCCAGGCCCAGGCGATTGAGCCGCTCCGGTGCGGACGCCAGTTGATACTCCTCTTGGAACACGGCCTGTGTGAGCAGGCTCGCGCCGCCACCGCCGTACTCGGCCGGCCAGTGCATCGCCGCGTACCCGGCATCGTTCAGCGCCCGCTCCCAGGCACGGTGTGCATCGATGCCTTCCACAGTGAAGATCGGAGGAAGCGGCCCGCGCGGTACGTTCTCGGACAGCCATCCGCGCACTTCCTTCCGGAATTCTTCGTCGTCATCGATTGCCGTCGTCATCGGCGTCGCCCCGCGCTGGTGACGGCCGCCCAGACGTGGCCCGACTCGGTAGCGGTCCTTCCGATCTCTGTCGCCCACTCCTGTTCGGTACCCTGCTCGTCACGCCATGACCACAGCCGCCGAGTGAGAAGTTGGAGGGGATGCTCCTGAGTGAAGCCGATGGCTCCCAGCACCTGATGTGCGAGGCGTGTCGCCACGCCCGAGGCGATGCCGCAACGCACCTTTGCGACGCCGGTGGCCCAACGCGCGCCATCCGTGCCGTGCGCGGTGATCGCCGAGTCTGCGGCCGCGGCGGCCGCGGCCACCTCTCCGGCGATCTCGGCGATGTGTTGCTGGATGATCTGGAGCCGGCCGATCGGCCGGCCGAACTGCACGCGCTCCTGCGCATACCGCACGGTCAGATTCAGCAAGTTCTCCAGTGCGCCGCCCATCTGCACCACGCGTGCCAGAGCCAGCACGTTCCCGCTGGGTGCGTCCGCGCGATCCAGGAGCGCACTGTGCGCCGGATCGAGCAGGACGTCCTTGAACAGGACGTCGTCGCGGGGCTCTCCGGCGAGGTTCTCCCGAAGGACGACGTCGTAGTCGGCTCGTTCCACGAACCCGACGATGGTCGTGTCGTCCTCAGCCCGGGCGACGACCAGCAGGTGCGAGGCATCCGCCGCCCACGCGGACCGCACCGCCGTGCCGTCGATGACCCATCCGGAAGCGGAGGTCCGGGCACGCACCGGTGAGAGGTCGGTTCCGATGGCCAGGGCGAGCGGGCCGTGCGGGGGTGTCAGCCGCGCGGCCACGCACAGCGGCCCCACACCCAGAAGCGTCTCGGCGAGCGGTGCGTCCACCGCACTGCGGGACACCGCACGCACGACCGCGCCGGCCTCAGCAAGGGTCCCTCCGGAGCCGCCCAGACTCTCGGGAACCCCGATGAGATCGAAGCCGGCGTCGTGCACCCGGTCCCAGGTGTCCTGATCCAGTCGCACCCTGCCCGGCACCGTCG
>JBAQPI010000261.1:0-4139 GCA_049305635.1 Rhodoglobus sp.
GCGCTAGCTCGTCGCCAGCTGCGGCGAGGGCGGCGATCTCCCGCAGCGGCAGCGCCTCGCCGTCGGCCTCGAAGAACGAGCGCTCAAGCCCCGGTCCGCTCACCCATGGCTCGATGTGGTCCGCGACGCCGCACGAGCACTCGCGGCCACCTGGCCCGGGCACGTGCCCGATCGAGCCGGCGGTGCCGGTCGCTCCGCGCTCGACCTGGCCATTGCGCACGATCGCGCCTCCCACACCCGTGCCGACCGCGACGACGAGCACCGAATCGAAGCGCGTCCCGGCTCCGACGAGCGCCTCGCTGGCTGCGGCCGCGTGCACGTCGTTGATCGCGATCACGGGAGCGCCGAGCGCCGAGGACACGAGCTCGGCGAGCGGGGTGCCCGTCCACCCCCGCAGGAGGCCGGTCGCGCTCGCGACCGTGCCGCGTTCATCGAAGGTGCCGGCCGAGCCGATGCCCACCGCGTCGGCCGACGAGGTGCCGAGGGCCGCGCGCGCTGCGTCGAGCACGGCGGCGACGACCGCATCGGCTCCATCGGCCGCCGGCGTCGTCACGAACAGCGGCGGTCCTTCGAGCGCGCCGTGCTCGTCGACAATTCCCGCGGCGATCTTGCTGCCGCCGATATCGATCCCGAGCGCGCGCGTCATCCTGACATTCTCGGGGTCGCGGCAGCGAAGCGCTGCGTGGTGGAGAGCGGATCGGTGATCGCGCCGCCGACGACGACGGCGAGGGCGCCCGCCTCGAAGGCGGCGGCGACCTGGCCGGGGCTGCGGTAACGGCCCTCGGCGATGACTGGCACGCCGCGCTCGGCCAGTCGGCGGATGAGCGCGAGGTCGGGCGCCTCGATCCCGTCCATGGTGGCGACGGTGTAGCCGGAGAGCGTCGTGCCGACCACGTGCGCTCCTGCGTCGTGCGCGGCGATGCCCTCGTCGTAGGTCGCGATGTCGGCCATCACGGGGCAGCCCAGCTCGGCGATCACGGCCGGGATGAGGTCCGGGACGAGTGCGCCGACCTCGGCCGTGCCGTCCACCGCGATCATGTCGGCCCCGGCCTTGAGCAGCCCGCGGGCCAACTCCACTCCCGGGGTGATGAGGTTGCGGTGCTCACCGCGCACCTTGTGCAGCCCAATGATCGGCAGGGCGGTGATCGCGCGCACCGCGGCGACGTCGTCCGGTCCGTTCACGCGCAGCCCGACCGCCCCGCCGAGGATGGCCGCCTGCGCGATCAGGGCGACGATCGCCGGATCCCGGAGTGGGCTGCCGACGGGTGCCTGGCAGGATACAACGAGGCCGCCGGTGATGTCCCTGAGCACCCTGGGTGCTGCCTCCATCGCCCGCGTCGTCCCGGATCCGGCGCTCACTTGAGAGCCCCGGCGCTGATGCCACCGATGAAGAACCGTTGCCCGACGAGGAATAGCGCGAGCGCGGGCAGGGTGAACAACACGCACGCGGCCATGAGCGGTCCCCACGCCACGTCGTTCTCGCCGAAGAACGAGTACAGACCGATGGAGAGCGTGTACTGGTCCGGGTCCGCGAGGTAGATGAGCGGATTAAGGAAGTCGGTCCACGACCACACGAACTGGAACACGGCCGCCGTCACGATTGCCGGGCGCGCGATGGGCAGCACGATCGTGGCGTAGGTGCGCAGTTCGGAGGCGCCGTCGATGCGCGCCGCTTCGATGAGGTCGTCCGGCACGTTCATGAGGAACTGCCGGATCATGAAGATCAGGAAGGGGGTGCCGAAGAAGGCAGGCACGACGAGGGGCAGGTAGGTGCCGACCGCGCCGAGGCCGTTCCAGATCAGGAACACCGGGATGAGGGTGACCTGCGGCGGGAGCATCATGGTCGCGAGCACGATGATGAGCAGGGGTCGTGCACCCCACCAGTGCACCTTCGACAGGGCGTAGGCGACGAGCGGGCTCGCGAGCACGGTGCCAAGCACGCTCAGCCCCGAGACGAACAGCGTGTTGGCGAGGTAGCGCCAGAAGGGGATCGCATCGAACGCCTGCGCGAAGTTGTCGAGGGTCCAGGTCGTCGGCAGCAGCGTCGGCGGCGCGCTAAAGATGTTGTCGACATCCTTGAACGCCGTCGAGACCATGATGAGGAACGGGAAGACGAACACGAGTGCGAGCCCGCTCACGAGCAGGAGCCGCCACCCCGAGCGGATGCCGCGCCGCAACCCGTTGCGCCGCCTGGCTACCTCAGCGATTGCCATAGTGCACCCACTTTCTCGAGCTGAGGAGCACGACGAGCGTGATCGCGAGGGTGATGAGGAACAGGATCCAGGCCATGGCGGAGGCGTATCCCATCTTGAGGAAGGAGAAGGCGTTCTGGAACAGGTACATCGCATAAGTGAGCATCGATTGGCCCGGTCCCGACCCCACGTTGTTGAGGCGGGTCTGGGCCAGCAGGTAGGGCTGGGTGAAGATCTGCAGGAAGGCGATCACGTTAACGATCACCTGGAACAAGGTCACGGGGGAGAGCACGGGCCAGGTGATATGGCGGAAGCGCCCCCAGGCGCCGGCACCGTCCAGTTCGGCAGCCTCGTACAGCTCCTTGGGCACGTCCTTGAGCGCGGCGAGGTAGATGATCATCGTCCCCCCGACCGTCCACAGCGACATGAGAATGATGGCGGGCTTGCCCCATTCGGGTTCCTGCAGCCAGCCCGGTCCGGGGATGCCGACCGACTCCAGGAAGAAGTTGATGAAGCCGTACTGGCTGTTGAGCATCCAGCGCCATAGGTAGCCGCCCACGACCACCGGCACGATGGACGGCAGGTACACGAGCGCCCGGAACAGAGGCTGCCCTCGCACGGGGAGGTTGAGCAGATGGGCGCCCGCGATCGAGATGATGATCGCGAGCGGCACGCCGAGCACCGTGAGCATGAGGGTGTTCCACAGCGCGATCCAGAAGCTCGAGTCCTGGGCCATGCGTTCGTAGTTGGCGAATCCCACGAGCTTGGGCGGCTGGAATAGGTTGAAGTCGGTGAAGCTGTAGAAGGCGGAGGCCCCGACCGGGTACGCGATGAACACCGTGAACCCGATGATGAAGGGCGAGGCGAACGCCAGGCCCGTGAGGGCCTGGCGTCGCCGTGCAGCGGATCTGGTGGTCACGAGGCCGATGCTTATTCCGTCGCGTAGCCGCTGGAGCGATTCAGCACCGCATCCAGTGCGTCCTGTGGGGAATTCGCGCCGCGAATCACCTCGTCGAACGCGACGCCGAGGTCGGTCGAGTACTCGGCCGCGTATGGCTTGCTACTGAGCGCGAACACGTTGTCGCTCTTGAGCGCGTCGAGCCACACCGAGAAGTTCTCGATGCCGTCATAGGCGGCGCTGTCGAGCAGGGAGGTACGCGACGGCAGGTTGCCCAGGGCGAGGCTGAACGCGGTCATGCCTTCGTCGCTCACCAGGTAGGCGAGGAAGGTGGCGGCAGCCTCCTTGTGCTTCGAGTTCGCCGGGATGAACAGCGTGCTCGCGGTGAGCTGCGTGGTGTCCTCGAGGTCGGTCGTCACGTAGGGGATCGAGGTGACGCCCCAGTCGAGGTCGGGTGCGGTGTTCGGGATGTTGAGCGCCCGCCACTCGCCATCGATGACCATCGCGGTCTTGCCGACGTAGAACGGGTCCTGGGGGGACATGTACTCGCCCAGGCCGGAGTTGAACGTCGCGATGTTGCTCGCGCCGAACTTGTTCGTTATGGCGTCCTGGTACCACTGGAGCGCCTCCACGTTCCCAGCTTCGGTCGGGCTGGGCTTGCCGCCCGCGTCCCAGTTGCCGCCGAACGCGTACCCAAGGGTCGTGATTGTCGTCGACGGCGAGGGGTCGCCGAGTCCGAGCTGGGTGATGGTGCCGTCTGCGCCCTGCTTTGTGAGGGCCTCGATGGTGACGGCGAGCTCATCGATCGTAGTGGGCACGGCGACGCCAGCCTCCTCCAGGAGTGTCTTGTTGTAGAGCAGTTGGAAGCTGTGCACTGCAATCGGTAGCGAGTAGATCTTGCCGTCGTAGGTCATCTGGTCGAGCGCGGCGGGCACGAAGTCGCTCGTGTCGATGCCTTCGGCGGCGATGTAGTCGTCGAGCGGCTCGAGGAGGCCCTTCGACGCCCACGAGCCCACGGCGTTCCCGAAGTGGTCCGAGATGTCGAAGGC
>JBAQPI010000262.1:0-2374 GCA_049305635.1 Rhodoglobus sp.
CTGGGGTCGCGTAGCGCATCCCCGCGTTCTGGTCCCAGGCGCTCACGAGCCAGTCGGCGGCGAGGGCGGCTGGCAGCGTGCCGCCCATCACCCAGCCGAAGAACTTGCCGGACGGGATCGCCATGAGGCCCGGCTCGGCCTTGGCGACCAGTTCGTCGATGACGTCTACGGGGTCGGTGGGAGACTCGGGAAGCGGGGTGTCGAAACCCAGCTCGTCCACGGTCTTGCTCGGCCGCACCGGCCTCGTCGGCACGGTGGCGAGCCACTCGGTCGCATGCTCGTGTGCGCGGTTCAGTGGCGCCTGGTACTCGGTGGGGTCGAAAGGCATCCTTCACGGTAGGCCTCGGCGGCCCGCAACGGAATATCGTTCCGCAGGCTGTTGCGTGCTGCCCGTGAAACGCAGCGTTCGGGATGCCGAGAGCATCGACCACGATGACCTCGTCGCGTCACGGTCGAGGTGGTGCGACCGACTACGCGATCCGCGCCCGGATCCGCAACGCCGCGAGCGCCGCGAACACGACCGCGCATGCGGCGAGCACGACGATCACGGTCGGCACCGTCACCTCCCAGTCGCCCACGAACGCGGTGATGCCGTAGAAGGCGCTCAGCTCGTCCATCGCCTGAGGCTGTCCGCCCACGAGGGTCGCGAGGGTCTCCGCGGTGAACTCGCGGCGCATGAGCATGGCGGACTGCGCGAAGGGGAGGGCGTTGATGGCGCTGCGCACGGCATCCGGGAACAGGCCGACGGCGATGAAGGCGCCGGCGAGGAAGCCGATGACGGTGCCGACGATCGTCGCGAGCCCCGAGAAGGCGCCGATCGTGCGGATGAAGGAGGCGACGAACGCCCAGAGCGCCGCGAAGGCGACGCAGGAGAGCACGATCCAGAGCAGCGTCCGGAGGATCTCGGGTACGCCGAGCACGACCCCGTCGAGGAGGAACAGGTACGCGAGGCTCACCCCGAACACGATCAGCGTCATGACGAGGGCGACGACGACGGTCGAGAGCAGGTAGCCCAGCACCAGTTGCCAGCGGCGGATGGGGGAGACCAGGAAGTCGCGGAACCGGCCGGATGCGGCATCCTCCACGAACACCGCGAGGGCGCCGAGCGAGGTCGTGATCGAGGTCATCGCGACGATGCCCGCGAACATCCAGGAGTCGACGAAGCCGCGCACGTCGGCCTCGTCGGCCTGGGGGAAGGCGCTCGCGATCGAGGTGGTCTGCAGGTTCGACAGGAACAGGGTGTAGAGCAGGAACACGATGAGCGCGCCGAGCAGCGAGAAGAAGACGCTCAGGCGGTCGCGGAAGAACAGGCGAAGGTTTCGCCCCATGATGTCGAGCACGATGCCCATCAGCTCTCCTCCTCGACGTGCTCGCGGCCGGTGAGGGCCAGGAAGACGTCGTCCATCCGGCCGTGCCGGAACTCGAAGTCGAGCACGTCGTCACCGTGGTCGGCGAGCAGTCGGCGGGCGACCTGCGCGTCGGGCACTCGGAGTTCCACGGTGTCGCCGCGGTCGGCGAAGGCGAGTCCGGATGCTGCGGCGAGCTTCCCGAGCCCCTCGCGGTCCCTCGAGGTGACGGTCAGGATGCTGTGGCTGTGCTTCGCGCGCAGCTCGGCGGGCGTGCCCTGCGCGATGATCCGGCCGTCATCGATGATGCTCACGAGGTCGGCCTCCTCGGTCTCCTCCATGTAGTGGGTCGTGAGGAACACGGTGAGCCCGTGCCGGTCGCGCAGGTCGTGGATGGTGGACCAGACGATCGCGCGGCTCGCCGGGTCGAGACCCGCGGTCGGCTCGTCCAGGAACAGGATCGAGGGTGAGTGCAGCAGCGCCCGGGCGATGTCGACCCGGCGGCGCTGCCCGCCGGAGAGCTTGCCGTAGCGACGGTCGAGGAGCTGGTCGAGGCCGATGAGCCCGGAGAGCTCCGCGATGCGCTCGCCGATGCGCCCGCGGTCATCGGTGTAGAAGCGCGCGCGGGTGGCGAGGTTCTCGCGAGCGGTGAGCCCGGCATCCAGCACGGAGTCCTGGAAGACGACGCCGATCTGGCGGCGGACGGGTTCTGCGTCGCGTCGCACATCGTGCCCGTCGACGGCGATCTCGCCCGCCTCGAAGGGCAGCACGGTCGTGACGCAGCCGATCGTGGTCGACTTGCCGGCGCCGTTGGTGCCGAGGAAGGCGAACACGCTGCCGACCGCGACCTCGAACGAGATGTCGTCGACGGCGAGCACGCCCTCGTAGCGTTTGGTGAGTGCGCTCACCTCGATCGCCGCTGCCACCCTGCGATCCTGTCAGACCGGGCCGACCGCGAGTAGGCCCAAAGCCCTGCGGTGCGGGTGCGCCCGTGAGAAGCTTGAACGATGGGTGTCGAATCGCAGGTC
>JBAQPI010000263.1:0-3451 GCA_049305635.1 Rhodoglobus sp.
CACCACTGCCAGCCGATCACGCCGAGCAGCAGAAGGTAGCCGACATGGATGACGCTGAGCCAGATCGGCTCCGTCGGCCCGTAGACGAACTGCCGCCCCAACTCGCTGGCATGCCACAGCGGGGACAGCCAGCCGATCCACTGCAGGAACACCGGCAACTGGCTGAGCGGGAACACCGTGCCGCTGAACAGGGTCAGCGGCAGGATGATCGTGCGCTGCAGGATCGCGAACTGCCCGCGATCCTCGTCAATCGTCGCCGAGTACGCGGCGACCGGGCTGAACGCGAAGCCCGCGAGCAGGCCCGCCACGACGGTCAGTATCGAGGCCGGCGAGTCGACGGCGCCGAACGCGAGCATCACGAGGAAGTAGATGCCGCAGGTGACGATCATGCGCAGCAGCACGAACAGCATGATGCCGTCGACGATCTGCCGGCCGGTGATGGGCGAGGCGTTCATGCCGACGTAGGTGGCGTTCCACTTGAGGCCGAGCAGGATGCCGAAGCTGTACTCCTCGATCGCCACCAGCACCGCGGCGGATGCCAGCAGCGCCGGGGCCACGAACTCCAGGTAGGTCACGCCCGGGGTCGGCCCCACATTTTCGGTGATGAGGGTCGCGAGCCCGACGCCGAAGGCGAAGAGGTAGAGCACGGGGGTGCCGAGCGCCGTGGCGAGGAGGGTGCCGAGGTAGCCGCGCAGCTGGCGGATCTTGTGCTCGGTGACGTACCAGGCCCCCCACCTGCGCGAGCGCGCGCTGAACTCGATCGGACCGACGGTGGTCGAACTCGTCGAGACCCGGCTCATTCGACCAGGCTCCGCCCGGTCAACCGCAGGAACACGTCCTCGAGGCTGGAGCGCCGCACGAGGCTCGTGATCGGGTCGAGACCCCGGCGCACTACCTCGACGAGCGCCTCCTCGCCGCTGGAGGCGTACACGAGGATGCGGTCCGGCAGCACCTCGAGCCGTTCGCCGATGCCCTGCAGCTCGGCGGCGGCGGTCTTGTTGCGCTCCGAACCGAAGCGCACCTCGAGCACCTCGCGGCTGGAGTGCTCCCGGATGAGCGCCGCCGGGGCGCCCTCGGCCATGATCCGACCCTTGTCGATGACGACGAGTCGGTCGCAGAGCTGCTCGGCCTCGTCCATGTAGTGGGTGGTGAGCACGAGCGTCGTGCCCTGTTCCTTGAGCCGGAACAGCCGGTCCCAGAGGATGTGCCGCGCCTGCGGGTCGAGCCCCGTCGTCGGCTCGTCGAGGAGCAGGATGCGGGGGTCGTTGATCAGGGCGCGCGCGATGGTCAGGCGCCGCTTCATCCCCCCGCTCAGGTCATCCACCTTCGCCTTCGCGCGGTCGGTGAGCTGCGCGAAGTCGAGCAACTCGTCGGCACGCGCGGCGACCTTCGCGCGTGGGAGGCCGAAGTAGCGACCGTAGACGATGAGGTTGTCGCGCACGCGGAGCTCGGTGTCGAGGTTGTCGGTCTGCGGCACCACGCCGAGCTGGGAGCGGATCGCCGGGCCGTGCTCGTTCGGGTCGAGGCCGAGGATGCTCAGCTCGCCGCTCGTGCGGGTGGAGACCGCGCCGACCATGCGCATCGTCGTCGACTTGCCGGCGCCGTTCGGGCCGAGAAGCCCGAAGGACTCGCCGGGGGCGACCTCGAAGTCGATGCCGTCGACCGCGGCGAAGTCCTTGTACTTCTTGGTGAGGGCGGTCGCGGTGATCACAGGGGCTGGCACCCGA
This sequence comes from Rhodoglobus sp., assembly GCA_049305635.1. GTDB lineage: Bacteria > Actinomycetota > Actinomycetes > Actinomycetales > Microbacteriaceae > Rhodoglobus. The sequence goes on from JBAQPI010000263.1 coordinate 1,728, forward strand.
TCGACACTACGTGGCCGGACCGACACGCGTCGAGTCCGCGCCGGGCCCTAGACTGGCGCGCGTGAAGATCCGTCACGTGCTCGCGGCCGGCGCGCCGGGCGCGGGCTGGCACGAGGACTTCCTCGGCAGTTCGTGCATCGTCGGCGGCACAACCGGGTACTGATCCGCACAGAGTACGCGCCGATCGCCGAGGGGCGTCAGACTGGTAGCAATCATGAGCCAGACCACGACCGCCCCCCGCCGCCGCATGTTCGCACCGAAGAACGACACCGGGCCGCGCGCGAGATTCACGCAGCTCCTGCCCTACCTCGCCGAGCACCGCGGGGCGCTCGCCGTGGTCATCGGCCTGAGCATCCTCGGCGCGGGCGCCTCGCTCGCCCAGCCCCTGCTGGTCAGCCGGCTGATCTCGGTCGTGCAGGCCGGCGATCCGCTCGGGATGCTCGTCTGGGCGCTCGTGGGGCTGGTCGCGGCATCCGCCGTCATCAGCGGCTTCCAGCACTTCCTGCTGCAGCGTACCGGCACCTCCGTCGTGCTCTCGGCCAGGCGACAGCTGGTGCGCCGGATGCTGCGACTGCCGATCAGCGAGTTCGACACCCGGCGCACCGGCGACCTGGTCTCCCGCGTCGGCTCGGACACCACGCTGCTCTACGCCGTCATCACCCAGGGGCTCGTCGACGCGATCGGCGGCTCGCTCGTGTTCTTCGGTGCGATCATCGCGATGCTCGTGATCGATCCGCTGCTGCTCGGCCTGACCGTGCTGGTGATCGCGGTCGCCGTCGTGACCGTCGTCACCCTGTCCTCGCGCATCCGGGTCGCGAGCCGTGAGCAGCAGGAGAAGGTCGGCGACCTCGCCGCGGCCGTCGAGCGCAGCCTGAGCGCCGTGCGCACCGTGCGCGCCTCCAATGCCACCGACCGTGAGATCGCCACCGTGGAGAAGGACGCGGAGGGCGCCTGGCGCGCCGGCCTGCGGGTCGCTCGCATCTCCGCGCTCGTCGTCCCGGTCGCGGGCATCGCCCTGCAGGTGTCGCTGCTCGTCGTGCTCGGCGTGGGCGGCTACCGGGTGGCGAGCGGCGCGATCACGATCGCGAGCCTCATCTCGTTCATCCTGTTCCTGTTCATGATGATCATGCCGCTGGGTCAGGCCTTCGGCGCCATCAACTCCGTCAACCAGGCGCTCGGGGCGCTCGGGCGCATCCAGGAGATCATCGCGCTGCCGAGCGAAACGGACGGCGACGCCGCGATCGTGCCGGTGGCCGACATCGAGTCGGATGCCGCGATCAGCTTCGAGAATGTGGAGTTCACCTACCCGTCCGAGGCGGTCGCGATCCACGACGCCGGGGCCGAGGCCGAGGAACCACACGATCTCACAGTGCTCCGTGGCGTTTCCTTCGCCGCGGAGCGCGGCCAGCGCACCGCCCTCGTCGGGCCGTCCGGGGCGGGCAAGTCCACGATCCTCGCGCTCATCGAGCGGTTCTACGACCCGACGGCGGGGGTGGTGCGGCTCGGCGGCGTCGACATCCGCGGCCTCGACCGGGTCGACCTCCGCGCACAGATCGGCTACGTCGAGCAGGACGCGCCCGTGCTCGCCGGCTCGATCCGCGAGAACCTGCTGCTGAGCGCCCCCGAGGCGACCGACGAGCAGTGCGTAGGGGTGCTGCGCGCCGTGAACCTCACCGAGGTGCTCGAGCGCAACCCGGCCGGCCTGGATGCCGCGGTCGGCGAAG
>JBAQPI010000264.1:0-1566 GCA_049305635.1 Rhodoglobus sp.
CTACCTCTCGGTCGAACGCCGTCGAGCCGCTGGGCTCGACGGCGAGTCCGCTCAGCGGGCCACGCTCGACCGGTTCGGTGATCCGCAACTGGTCGCCACCCACCTCGCCACCGTTCCCCAGAAAGGAATCGACATGATCTCCACCCTCAGCCGGGCAGCCGGTGTGCTCACGCTCATCGCGGCGGCATGCTGGATCGCCGTCATTCTCGCCGGACCCAGCGGCCTCATCCAGTACCTCGACCGCACCTGGTCGACCGACGAGTACTTCGTGTCAACCCTCCCACTCGGCCTCGCGGTGCTGGCCACCGGCGTTGCTCTTGTTTCGACCATGGTGCGCACGACGCCACGCATCGACTCGCTCACCGGGGTCGTCATCACCACGATGTCGATCGCGCTCGTGCTCTCGGTGCTGTTCGCCTGGGCCTACCTGGCATGGGCCCCATACCTCGCGGCAGGTCTGGCGGTGGGAATCGCCCGCACCGAACGCGCCCGCGAGACCAGGGGCATCGCCTCGGTGCTGCTCGTGGTCGTGGTGCCGGTACTCCTCGTGCTCGGATCCATGCTCTCGATCCAACTACTCGCTGCCGAGCCGGTGCCGGCCTGGACCAGCCTTAACCTGGCTCAGGCGGAGCTCGCGACCTTCGCGATCACGGCCGGGGTCTGGGCCATCCTGGCCGCCGGTCTCACCGTCGTCGGGGTACGGCTCGTTGCTCAGTACGCCGGCTCGCCGAACTCGCGTCCCTCGGCGGTCGCCTAGCCACCCGTATCAGACCAAGCCTGCGGAGCGGGCCCGCTCCACCGCGTGCGGGAGCGCCGCGAGCAGGGCGTCGACGTCGGCGGCGGTCGAGCCGTGGCCGAGCGTGAAGCGCAGGGCGCCGCGGGCGGTGGGCTCATCGAGTCCCATCGCCAGGAGCACATGGGACGCCTCGGGAACGCCGGCCTGGCAGGCCGAGCCGGTCGAGACGCTGATGCCCGCGGCATCCAGCAGGAACAGCAGCGAGTCGCCCTCGCAGCCCGGGAAGGTGAAGTGCACGTTGCCGGGGAGCCGGTCGACCGGGTCTCCGCGAAGCACCGCCTCCGGCACCGCGGCGCGCACGCCCGCGATGAGGCGGTCGCGCAGCGGCGCGAGGTCGGCATGGGGCAGCGCGGTCGCCGCCGCGAAGGCCGCCGCAGCGGCGGCATCCTGCGTGCCCGACCGGGAGGGCTGCTGGTTGCCGCCGTGGATGAGCGGGGTCACGGTCGTGCCGCGTGCGAGCGCGAGCGCCCCGATGCCCACCGGACCCCCGAGCTTGTGGGCCGAGACGCTGATCGCGGCGAGCCCGGCGGGCAGCGGCACCTGGCCCCACGCGCCCACCGCGTCGCAGTGAACCGGCACCTCGCCGGCGATGCGGACGATCTCGGCGACGGGCTGCACGGTGCCGACCTCGTTGTTGGCCAGCAGCGTCGTGACGAGCGCGACGTCCTGGCCCATCGCCGCCTCGAGTGCAGCGAGGTCCATCCGTCCCACGTCATCGACCGGGATCCAGTCGATGACGGCGTCCTCGTGCCGCTCGAGCCACTCGAGGG
>JBAQPI010000265.1:0-3162 GCA_049305635.1 Rhodoglobus sp.
GAGCGCCGAGAGCACCCGCGGTGAACGCGGTGCCGATGACGACCGTGACCGCGAGTTCGATGACGTTGCCGCGGAGGATGAACTGCCTGAAGCCCTTGAGCATCGGCTTCCCCTAACTGCTCGTGCCTCCCGCGCCCGACGAGGACGCGCCCGACGAGGACCCGCCCGACGAGGACCCGCCCGACGAGGACGCGCCCGACGGCGCCGGCGACGACTCCTTCTTCGGCGTCGGCGACGACGTCGAAGAGGAACCGGTGGCGGCGGGCTTGGCGCGGGAGTCGGTGCGGTAGAAGCCCGAGCCGTTGAAGGTCACACCGACGGTGGTGAAGAGCTTGCGCAACGCGCCCCGGCAGTTGGGGCACTCGGTGAGGGTGTCGTCGGTGAAGGCCTGCTGGATGTCGAAGGCGGTGCCGCATTCGGTGCAGCGGTACGAGTAGGTGGGCACAGAAATCCTTGAGGGAACTAGAAGGCGACGATGCCCGAGGGGGTGACCACGCCGTTCACGCGCTGGTCGTGCCGTTCGCTCGGCACGGCGTCCACGAGTTCGTGGTCGAAGATCACAGCATAGACCGGCGGGCAGTTCTCCATGGAGCCGAGGGTCTTGTCGAAGTAGCCGCGACCCCAGCCCATCCGCATGCCGGTGCGGTCGACGGTGGCCGCGGGCACCAGGATCAGATCGACCTCGTTGATGGCGATCGGGCCGAGGATCGGGCTCGTCGGCATCGGCATCCCGAAGTCGTCGACCGCCTCGTCGCTGCCGTCGTAGGGTGCCCAGTCGAGCAGACCGTCGGCGCGCGAGACCGGCAGCAGCACGCGGATGCCCTGCTCGCAGGCCCAGTCGAGGAACTCGCGGGTGGCCGGCTCCTCCGGCAGGGAGAGGTACGCGGAGAGGGAGCGCACGCCGAGGTCGCTGACCAGGTCGATGAGGTTCTGGGTGATCGCGGCATCCGCGGTTTCCCGCTCCTTGGCGGTCGTGATGCGACGCCGCTCACGCAATTCGGCGCGGAGGGCTCGCTTCGCGAGCGCCACCTCTTCCGCCATGCGGTAATCCTAGGGCGCCTGCCCCGACTAGCCTGATTGCCATGTCGTCTCAGATCAGAAAAGCGGTCATTCCCGCGGCGGGGCTCGGCACCCGGTTCCTGCCGGCGACGAAGGCGATGCCGAAGGAGATGCTGCCGGTGGTCGACAAGCCGGCCATCCAGTACGTGGTGGAGGAGGCGGTCGCCGCGGGCCTCACCGACGTGCTCATGATCACGGGCCGCAACAAGAACGCGCTCGAGAACCACTTCGACCGCATGACCGAGCTGGAGGCCACGCTCGAGCAGAAGGGCGATCTCGACAAGCTCCAGAAGGTCGAGTTCTCGAACGACCTCGCCGACATCCATTACGTGCGCCAGGGCGACCCGCGCGGGCTCGGCCATGCCGTGCTGCGCGCGAAGATGCACGTGGGCGACGAGCCCTTCGCCGTGCTGCTCGGCGACGACCTCATCGACTCCCGCGACGTGCTGCTGGCCCGCATGATCGAGCAGCAGGCCGCGAAGGATGCCACGATCATCGCGTTGCTCGAGGTCGACCCGGCCTCGGCGCACCTGTACGGCATCGCCACGGTCGAGCCCACGGACCAGGACGACGTCGTGCGCGTCACCGGTCTCGTCGAGAAGCCGCCGGCCGGCACGGAGCTCTCGAACTACGCGGTGATCGGGCGCTACGTGCTCAAGCCCGAGATCTTCGAGCTGCTCGAGCACACCGCCCCGGGCAAGGGCGGGGAGATCCAGCTGACCGACGCGCTGCAGACGATGGCGCAGGGCGACATCGCCGGCGGCGTCTACGGCGTGGTGTTCCGCGGCCGACGATACGACACCGGCGACCGGCTCTCGTACATCCAGGCGATCGTCCAGCTCGCCGTGGAGCGCGAAGACCTCGGGCCGGAGCTGCGTCCGTGGCTCAGGCAGTTCGCCGCCGGCCCGGACTGAGATGGCCACCATCCCCACGCTCACCGAGGGCAAGACCACGATCCGGCCGATTCGGCTCCGCGACTCCCGCGCGCTCGAACGTGAGCTGATGGAGAACCGCGGCTGGCTGCGCAAGTGGGAGGCGACCAACCCGAGCGGGCCGATGAACTTCGACGTGCGCTCGAGCATCCGCGCCCTGCAGCAGCACGCCCGCGCCGGGCTCGGCCTGCCGTTCGTGATCGAGGTCGACGGCGAACTCGCGGGGCAGCTCAACGTCTCCGGCATCAGCTACGGCTCGCTCTCCTCGGCCACGATCGGGTACTGGGTCTCCGAGCGCTTCGCCGGCCTCGGGGCGACCCCGACCGCGGTGGCCCTCGCCACCGACCACTGCTTCTTCGCCGTGGGTCTGCACCGCATGGAGATCTGCATCCGCCCGGAGAACGCCCCGAGCCTGCGGGTGGTCGAGAAGCTCGGCTTCCGCTACGAGGGGCTGCGGCGGCGCTACATCCACATCAACGGGGACTGGCGCGACCACTTCTGCTTCGCTCTCGTCGTGGAGGAGGTGCCGCAGGGGGTGCTGCGCCGCTGGCTCGACGGCGCGGCGCCCATGCGGGATGCCGTGGTGCCCGCCGCGGACCGCGCGAGGGCGGCCAAAGCGCTGCTGTGACCGGCGCGGCTCCCGGGCGCGAGGGCGGCGCGCTCGTACCGTAGAGCCCATGGAGATCACGGGCGTCGGCGGGGGCATCATGCTCGCGATCGCGGCGGCCCTCTGGTTGGCCTACCTCCTGCCGAGCTGGCTCAAGCGGCGCGAGTACCTCGCGACCGAACGCAACGCCGTGCGACTGCAGCAGACCATCAGGGTGCTCGCCGAGACCGCCCAGGTGCCGGATGTCGTGCGGGCGGCCCGCTCCGCCCCCTTCCCGGTAGCCGTCGGCCGGCCGGCGACGCCCCCGCCGGCCGTGGACCCGCGCGTGCTCACGGCACGGCGCATCCGCCGCACCCGGGCGCTCTCGACCCTCGTGCTGGCCTCGGCGCTCATCCTCGGCTTCGTGCAGGTCTCCCTCATCGCCAGCACCGGTGCGACGGCCGGCTCGTGGCTCGTCGTCGGCATCGCCGCCCTCGCGGCGGTCGCCTCGGTCGCGATGCTCGGGCGTCTCGCCGAACGCTCCCGCTCGGGCGCGACCACCCTCGCCCGCCCTGCCCGCCGCAC
>JBAQPI010000266.1:0-4900 GCA_049305635.1 Rhodoglobus sp.
GCCCACGCGTCGCCCACGCCGACGGCGCGCCGGTCCCCGGGACCCGGTCGGCGCGCCCAGTGGACGACCACTCGCTCGTCGCCGCCGAGCGGCCGCCGCGCGTCGTCCGGGCTGCGCAGCCGCGCGGTGTTGCCCGGCACTTCGACGTGCAGGTCCGGCGGCATCGGCTGCCCCTCGTGCCATGCGAGAGCGCTCAGGCACGTGAGACGCCCGCCGACGCGCCACGCGCGCACGATCTCCGCATGCTCACCAGGCAGGGCGAACCACCCGTGGCGCACCCGGACGAGATTGCCGTAGAGCAGAGGGATCTCGATCGACCACCTGTCGTGCCCGAACGAGCGCAGTTCGCGGGAGGAAGCCAACCCTCCCAGTCGTTCGATGTCCGCGAACAGCTTGCGCATGCTCTCATGCTGCCCCCGGCCGCCGCCGCCGGACCGCCAGGACCTCGATCGTGGGGAACACCCGCCGCCGGGTGCGGCGGTGAAGGAGTGCAGTCGAAGCCGGTGGCCCCGAGGAGTCACCCCGGGCCGAGTGCGCGAGATGCGTCGACAGATACTCGGTGCATGCCAGAAACGTTCGAGAGATGAAGGACAATGTCCTTCGATTCCCGAACGCTGCCGAGGGCAGCGCCTGCCCGTTATCGGGGGGTCCCTAACGCTGCCGAGGGCAACGCCGGCACGTCGCCGAGGCGGTTCGTAAACCTTGCGGTGGGCGCTCACACCCCGTGTCGTCCGCCGCTACGTCGGCCGCTGCCCTTGCGCCCGTCGAACGTGCGAGCGCGCGTGCTCGACCGCCGCATCGAGCGAGTCGAAGAGGTGGTTCTGGTGCCGCAGGGCATCGAGCACACCGACGTGGGTGGCCAGGCGCAGGTGCTGCGGCTGGATCCCCTTGATGAGCACGGTGATCCCGCGGCGCTCGAGCGTACGCACGATCTCGGTGATCACGTTGGCGCCCGTCGCGTCGAGCACCTGGAGCTGCGACATCCGGATGATGACGACCGAGACATCGCGGATCTGGTTGACCCGCTCGAGCATGCGCTCCGCCGCGCCGAAGAACAGGGCGCCGTCGAGACGGAACAGGGCGATGCGCTCGTCCCCGGGCTGCGCCGGCAGCGGGAGCTCCTCGCGGTGCACGCCCGCCGCCCGCGACAGCGCACGCAGCGCGGCGAAGGCTGCGACCGCGATGCCGATGCCGACGGCGATGATGAGGTCGAACGAGACCGTGATGATCGCCGTGATGACGAAGACGATCGTGTCGGCGCGTGTCGAACCGACGACGCTGCGCACCGTCGCGAGCGAGACCATGCGGAACGCCGTCACCATCAGGACGCCCGAGAGGGCCGCGAGCGGGATCTGCGAGACGACGCTCGCGGCGAGGTACACCACCCCGAGCAGCACGAGCGCGTGCACGATCGCGGCGAGCCGGGTGCGACCGCCGGAGCGCACGTTGACCGCCGTGCGGGCGATCGCCCCCGTCGCCGGCATCCCGCCGAAGAAGCCCGCGGCGAGCGAGGCGAGGCCCTGACCCACGAGCTCGCGGTCCGCATCGTAGGCGCCGGTGTCGGCGAGGGATGATGCGACCCGGGCCGAGAGCAGCGACTCGATCGCGGCGAGCGCCGCCACCGCGAAGATCGGGCCGACGAGGGTGGACACCACCGCCCAGTCGAACCCCGGGATGGATGGGGCTGGCAGCCGGCTCGGCAGCTCGCCGATCCGCGCGAGGGGCAGGTTCGCCCAGGCGGCCACGAGCGAGACGACGACGATCGCGATGATCGAGGCCGGCAGCTGCTTGTGGATGCGCGGCACGAGCAGCATGATCGCCGCCGTCACCGCGACCGCGGCGAGGGACCAGCCCAGAGTCGGCCACTGGATCGCGCCGAAGGCCTCGACTGCGGAGACGAGCGCGCTCGAACTGGCGTGCGGGGTGCCGCCGAGCGCCGCCGGCACCTGCTGCAGGAAGATCACGACGGCGATGCCGAGCGTGAAGCCCTCGATGACGGGCCACGGGATGAAGCCGACCACCCGTCCGAGCTTGAGCAGTCCCGCCACGAGCACGACCACCCCCGCGAGCGCGCTCACGATCGCGATCACGCCCACCCCGTGCGCCGCCACGATCGGACCGAGCACGACGACCATCGCCCCGGTCGGCCCCGAGACCTGCACGTTGGACCCGCCGAACACCGCGGCGACGATCCCCGCGACGATCGCCGTGATGATCCCGGCCTCGGCGCCGACTCCCGAGCTCACGCCGAACGCGAGCGCGAGCGGCAGCGCGACGATGCCGACGGTGACGCCCGCGAGCACGTCGCCCTTCCAGGTGCGCCGCATCGGGGCGTAGTCCGCAGGCCCCGGCAGCAGGGGGCGCACGTAGCGCAGGAACCTCATGACAGCGCCGGCAGGTCGGCGGTGGACTGCAGCTGCCTGCGCGTCGTCTCGAGCACGTCGAGCAGCAGCCCGCGCGCGACCGCGAGCAGGTCGGCGACCTGCGGGTAGGCGAGCCGGTAGTACACCTGGCTGCCCCGGCGCTCGGCCACCACGAGGTGGTGCCGTCGCAGCACGGCCAGGTGCTGCGAGAGATTGGATGCCTCGAGCCCGGTGTCGGCGAGCAGCTCGGTGACCGCCACCTCGCCGGCCGCCGAGAGCACCTCCAGCACCCGGATGCGCACGGGATGCGCGAGCCCCTTGAACAGGTTCGCCTTGACCTCGTAGAGCGGGCGCTGCTCCACGCCGAAGGTGTCGCTCGCTGAATTCATATTTTCATCATATCGCCAATCCGCCGGCCACGAAGCTCACGGCTTTCGTTCAGAGAACTCGCAGATACTTGCCGCATGGCTGACGGACCCAAGATTCTCATCGTCGACGACGAGCCCAACATCCGCGATCTGCTCACGACGAGCCTGCGCTTCGCCGGCTTCGCCGTGCGGGCGGTCGGCAACGGCGCCGGGGCGATCTCGGCGGTGCTCGAGGAGGAACCCGACCTCATCATCCTCGACGTCATGCTGCCGGACATGAACGGTTTCGGGGTGACCAAGCGGCTGCGCGCGAGCGGCTACACGGCGCCCATCCTGTTCCTCACCGCGAAGGACGACACCGAGGACAAGATCACCGGCCTCACGGTGGGCGGCGACGACTACGTGACCAAGCCGTTCAGCCTCGACGAGATCGTGGCCCGCATCAAGGCGATCCTGCGACGCACCATGCAGGACGACGAGGAGGCCGTCATCCGTGCCGGCGAGCTCACGATGGACCAGGACACCCACGAGGTCACGATCGGCGGCGAGCAGATCGAGCTCTCCCCCACCGAGTTCAAGCTGCTGCGCTACCTCATGCTCAACCCGAACCGGGTGCTCAGCAAGGCGCAGATCCTCGACCACGTCTGGGAGTACGACTTCAACGGCGACGCCGGCATCGTGGAGAGCTACATCTCCTACCTGCGGCGCAAGCTCGACCAGTTCTCGGACGAGCCGGTCATCCAGACCAAGCGCGGTTTCGGCTACATGCTGAAGGCCGCCAAGGTCTAGCGTTGACCTCCTGATGGACGAGCTCACCGAATGGTGGAACCGGGTCTCGCTGCGCACCAAGATCACCGGTGTGACCGTCCTCCTGCTGACCATGGGGCTGCTCGTCGCGGGCATCGGCACGATGGCGGTGCTGCGCGCCTACCTGCTCGATGAGGTGGACTCCGACCTGCTGAATGCCGCGAAGGAGCTGCCGTCGATCGTCGACCTCGAGGGTGCGAGCACCTTCGACGAGGAGACCTTCTCGGGCCGCAACCCCTTCTACTACGCCGCGATCGACGCGGACGGCGAGCTCATCGACGACAACCTCGGAACCGAGCAGTCCGAACTGCGGCCCGACGTCTCCGGGCTCACGCTGCTGCAATTGCGAGAACTGCCGACGCAGCTGACGCTCACCAACGACAAGCACACCGTGGAGTGGCGCGTGCTCGCGCTGCCCGGCCGGCTCGTCGGCACGGGCGAGCAGGCGACCCTCGTGATCGGCGTGGACCTCGGCAGGTCCAACGAGATCGTGGCCCGCTACGTGGCGATCTTCCTGTTCTTCGGGCTCACCGTCGTCATCCTCGGCGGCGCGCTGACCCGCCTGCTCGTGACCTCGACCTTCGCACCGCTGCGGGAGGTGGAAGCGACCGCTGCGCGTTTCGCCGACGGCGACTTCAACCAGCGGCTCGGCGGGGCAACCCCGAACACCGAGGTGGGCAGGCTCAATCGCTCGCTCAACTCCATGCTCGGTCGCATCGACCGCGCCTTCGCGGACCGGGCGAAGACGATCGACCAGATGCGCCGCTTCGTCGGTGACGCCTCCCACGAGCTGCGCACCCCGCTGGTCTCCGTCCGCGGCTACGCCGAGCTGTACCGGATGGGCGCGCTCACCAAGCCCGAGGACGTCGCGCAGGCGATGGCACGCATCGAGAAGGAGGCGATCCGCATGGGCGAGCTCGTCGAGGACCTCCTCGAGCTCGCACGCATCGATGAGGCGAAGCCCCTGCAGCCGACCGAGGTCGACCTCGTGCCGCTCGCGAGCGACGCCGCCCTCGACGCGATGGCCTCGGCACCCGACCGGATCGTCACCGTCGTCGGCACCGACGTAGTCCCCGCCGACCGGCACATCGAGGAGGCGAACCCGGTCACGAAGGTGCTCGAGCTGCCCGACCTCCCTGCCCCCGCCACGCCCTCGCGGGGGGTCGCCGCGACCCTCGCGACCGGACCAATCGCCTTCGCGAACGCGACGCTTGCCCGGATGCGCCGCTCGCGCACCCGACCGCTGGAGCCCGTCGTGGTCGCCGAGCCGCCCGCGCCCGAGTTGCGCGCCATCGTGCTCGCCGAGGAGAACAAGCTGCGGCAGGTGCTCGCCAACCTGATCGGCAACGCCCTGCGCTTCAC
>JBAQPI010000267.1:0-1654 GCA_049305635.1 Rhodoglobus sp.
CGGATGTAGTGCTGGATCGTGATCTTCGTGTTGGTGTGACCCAGCAGCTCGGCGGCGAGGTCGACGCCCGCCTGCTCATTGACGACCGTGGCAACCGTGCGGCGGAACATGTGCGGGGTGACCCCGGTGATGCCCGCGAGCTTCATGACGTGTCGGAGCTGACGGCGCACGCTGTTCGTCGTCAGCGGGTTTCCCTCGCGCGTGGTGAACAGTAGCGCGTCGAGGGAGGGGTCATTCACGCGCACCAGGCGCTTGCGGACAGCCTCTGCGGTGAAGGTCGGGATTGCCACCGTGCGCCGGGACTTCGCGGTCTTGGGATGATCCTGCCGCGAGGTCGCCTCGCCCTTGTGACTGACGACGGTGCCCGCGATGCGGATCGACGGGGTGGCGCTGGTGATGTCGATGTCGCGGCGCCGGATCGCCAGCACCTCCCCGATGCGCGCAGACGTGCCGAGCATCACCTCCACCATCACGCCGAGCTGCCCGTCTGGCTTCGGCCCCGACACGGCACGCCCCGCCTCCCACGCGGCGATGGCAAGGCGGATCGCGTTCACCTCGACGGGCGTGAGCGCATCCGGCGTGTGCGGAGGACGGTACAGGCGCGACACCGAATCGACTGGGTTGCGCGGCAGCACCTCATGCCGCACTGCGAGGGCCAGCGCCAGGCGCAGCACCAGCCGAGCCTGCCGCGCCCTACTGTAGCTCTTCTTCGCCATCTGCTTCAGGAAGTGGTCGCAGCGCGCGACGCCGATCTCCCGGAGGGTCAGATTCTCGAACGCGGGCAGCACGAGCGTGCGCATGTTCCGCTCGTACAGCAGCCTCGTCGTCCGCGAGAGGCGATCCTCCGGGTCGAGGTCGTCCAGCCAGTAGGCGACGAGCTCCCCGAACGGGCTGTCGGGCGTGAGTACGGTCGAGGAAGGCTGGAACAGGGCGCGGCCCGTGAGCTTCTGCTTCAGGGCTTGCGTTGCCGCCTTGCCCGTGTCGGCGGTCGCCTCGACGAGCCGGGTCTTGCCGTCCCAGTCGCGGTAGCGAGCGCGGGCCATGTGCCTGCCGCCGGGTGTGCGCGACACGCCGATGTCCCCGAAGGTGCCGATGGCCAGGCGCGGGCGGCTCACGGTGTCACCCGCCCGCCCGCTCGGGCGGTTCGAGTTCGCGCTGCTGCTCGATCCAGATCCGCACGTCGGACACCGCGAACTTCAGGTGCTTCCCGAAGCGGTACGCCCGCGGCCCGAGGCCGCGGGTGCGCCAGTCGTAGACCGTCGAGACCGGCACGCCGAGGTACGCCGCCAGCTCGCCGATGTCGAGCAGCGGCTCCAGCCCCCACGGGTTCGATGCGGTGTCGGTGTCCATACCGAACAGGTACGACGGCACCGCCGGGGCAACGGGAGCTATCCCGAAACAACCTGGCGCTGCCGGAGCGCCGGGTTGCCAATGCGGCCCGGCAGCAGCCATTGAGATGGGTTTTCGATGACAGGATCAAGATCCACGACCTTTCGAGTCATGGAAACCCTTGATATTCCGGGTGAAACTGGTCGGGGCGACAGGATTTGAACCTGCGGCCTCCCGCTCCCAAAGCGGGCGCTCTACCAAGCTGAGCTACGCCCCGCTACGGCCCGAAAAATGGCCGCAGCAAGTCTAGCCGCAAACTCCCCAC
>JBAQPI010000268.1:0-7023 GCA_049305635.1 Rhodoglobus sp.
CGCGTGCACCATCCTAGTCGCGGGATGTTGGCGCTCGCGCATCGTGCCGGGTAGGTTCGCAGCATGAGCGAGGCCGACATCCGGGCGGAAGCCCGCAAGCGACTCAAGTCGAAGAACGACTTCAAGATCCTGCTGGCGGTCTTCGCCGTCGTGATCCTCATCCTCATCGCGATCTGGTTCCTGTCGAGTGGCTGGGGCAGCTACTTCTGGCCGATCTGGCCGATCCTCGGGATGTCGATCGCCGCGGTGTTCGCCGGACTCGACGCCTACGGCGTCACGCGCAAGTTCATCAGCGAGGCCGATGTCGACGCGGAGGTCGACAAGATGACGCGCAAGGGCGGCCCGACCGCGTAGTCCAGGCTCAGGCCGGCGCGGCGAGCGCGACCGCGATCCAGAAACCCGCGAGCATCCACGGTCCGAACGGGATCGCGGTGCGCCGGTTCGCCCTGCGGGCCAGGATGCCGGCGGTCGCGACGAGCCCGCCGAGCACGAAGCCCGCGACGGCCGCCAGCAGCCACACGGTGACACCGAGATACCCGGCGAACAGCCCCACGAGCGCGGCGAGTTTCACGTCCCCCATCCCCAGGCCGCCGGGTGCCGCGAGGGCGAGCAGGAGGTAGAAGGCGAACAGGGCGGCCGAGCCGATGAGGGCCCCGGTCCAGCGGGCCGGCACACCGTCGAGGAGGGCGACGACCAGCAGGGCGGGCACGGATGCCGCAAGAGCCGGCAGCACGATCCGGTTCGGCAGGCGGTGGATGGCCAGGTCCACGGCCGCGAGCACGGCGCTCACAACGGCGAACAGCAGGAACGGCGGCAGCGACCACGTGACCCCGAGGCGCCACACGGCGATCGCGACGGCCGCGGCGCCGGCGAGGCCGCATCCGATCGTCCGGGCGATGCGCATGCCGGGAGGGTACGCGGGTGTCGGCGCCGGCGGCGCCGACTATCCCCGGGTCGTTGCCGATGGCGCCCGCCACGCCTACCCTCGGGTGCATGAGCAGGATCTTCCGCACCCCGTTCGCTGCGGTCTACCCGCTGTACGTGGCGAAGTTGGAGCGGAAAGGGCGCACCCGGGCCGAACTCGATGAGGTGATCCGGTGGCTGACCGGGTTCGACGAGTCGGCGCTGGGGCGCCACATCGCCGCGGGCACGACGCTCGAGGACTTCTTCACGCAGGCGCGCCTGAACCCGAACGCGTCGCTGATCACCGGCGTGGTGTGCGGGCTGCGGGTCGAGGACATCGAGGATCCGCTCATGCAGAAGATCCGCTACCTCGACAAGCTGGTCGACGAACTCGCCAAGGGCAAGGTGATGGAGAAGATCCTCCGGGCCATGCCCGCTCGCTGACGCGTCGGTGCTCAGAAGCCGGCTCTGCGATCAGCCCTCGACGCGAGGCTTCCAGTAGCCGGGGCGCTGCTTGTCGTGCGGGTACGCGAAGATCACGAGGTCGTCGCCATCAACGAGGTAGACGATGCGGTAAGGGAAGCCCCTGACCCGCTGCGTTCGAAGGACCGGCATGTGGTCCTCGCGGCCCGGGTAGGGGCGTCCGGAGACCGGCCACGCAAGGATGCGCTCGATGCCCGCCTCGATCGCGTCGATGAACTCGACCGCGAGGAGCCTTCGCTTCTCCGCGTACCAGTCGATGGCGGCATCGAGTTCCGTGACGGCCTCAGCGCGCTCGCGTCTGCGCAGCATCACTGATCGCGCGCGGTCAGCTTCGCCCTGATCTGCGCGAAGTGCTCGTCCGCGTCGACCAGCTTCGTGTCGCCACTGACGTACTCATCGACGCGGCGGTCGATCTCGGCGAGCCAAGCCGCGTCGATCTCGGCCTCGTCCGCGTCGTCCGCGCCGTCCAGACTGAGCAGGCCGCGCTCGATGACGGCGGCGCGGTCTTCCGGAGCGAGCGCCAACAGCGCCCTCTCGACCTCCGCGATGTCCGGTGACATGCGTCGAGTGTACGGCGCGGTCCTGACATCGGCCAGGGATTGGGCTGGTGCGCCTCACCAGCCAAGCCCACGGTCAGTCGCACGATCCTCTCATCAAGGCCGGGATGAACGGCTGATCGGGCCATTTCGACAGGCTGACACATGGCCGTAGCGGGCTACGAACTCTTCTTGAGCCGACTTACTCGATGGGCAAATCAGAACAACCGACCTCGTCTTTATGAGATAGGCCTCTACCTCATACCACGGACACCAATGGCAACGGCCGCGCCGATGTCAGCCGGCCTGCTCGCCGACATCGACGGACACTCCATGCGATCGACCGCTTCGCCGAACGAGCCGCCTGCGGCGGAATAGGTTGGTGACCCCAGCGGGATTCGAACCCGCGTTACCGCCGTGAGAGGGCGGCGTACTAGGCCACTATACGATGGGGCCGTCACGACAACTCCACGAGTATACATGCGGCAGAGGCCACCAGCCGCGGGGTGCTCGCACACAGCGAAGGGGTTCCATGGCCAGACCCGCCCGCACCACGACAGCAGTCCTCACCCTTTTCGCCGCGATCGTGGCACTCACCTCCTGTTCCCTGTTCAGCCCTGGTCCGCCGCGCGACGCCGATGGCGACGTCACCGAGCCGACCGTCACGGGCACGCAATACCTGTTCGTGGACGACTGCTTCAGCTTCACGAGCGACGTCGCGAAGGTCGAGGTCACGCCGTGCGCCTCGGACCACACGCACGTCGTGATCGGCCAGGGCACGCTCACGACCGCCGAGGTGGATGCCGGCGGCGGCCTGCAGAACGCCGTCTCCGCCGCCTGCGCCGAGCCCTTCGCCGCCTTCAAGGAGGCCGTGCTCGCCGAGGGCGGCACGCGCCCCGAGCAGGAGTTCATCGTCGCCAAGCGCGAGGTCGACGGGGTCGAGGTCTCGGCCTACTCCTGCGTGGCCACCGACGCGCCGGTCACGGCCGCGGGGTAGGCGCGAGAATCCGGATCGCTCGCGGCACGACCTCGATGTCGATGGGGAGTCGGCCGATGCGCTCGCCGTCCGCGTAGGCGACCACGTCATCCGATTCGATGCGGATGCGCTTGGCCCGCGTGATCTTCACGCGCGGGTCCTTGACGTGCTCGCCCTTGAACACGCTCGGGAAGATCCGCAGGAACGCGATGCGCGAGAGGGCCTGCACGACCAGCACATCGAGGAGGCCGTCGTCGATGACCGCGTCGGGGGTCACGCGCATGCCGCCGCCGAGCGAGGTGGCGTTGCCGACGCTGATGAGGGCACCGCTGGTGACGAGCTCGTCGCCGTCGAGCGTGAGGCGGTAGGAGATCGGCTTGAGGCGCGCGAGCTCGAGCGCCAGGGCGATCGTGTACCGGCTCGGACCCTTCGGGTGGCGCATCGTGTTGGCGCGCTCGTTGACGATCGCGTCGAAGCCGGCCGAGAGCACGCACAGGAACCAGCGGCTCGCCGGCAGCCCGGTCTCCTCGTCCACATAGTGCACGAGTCCCGCATCGATGGACCGTGCTGGCACGGCGAGCGCCTCGAGCAGCACGCCGATCGCCTGCTCGGCGTTCTCGTGCGGGATGCCGAGGTGCCTGGCCATGTCGTTGCCGGTTCCGGTGGGCACGATGCCCAGCGGCACCCTCGTCTTCGCGACGAGGTTCGTGCCGAGGTTCACCATGCCGTCGCCGCCGACGACGACGAACGCGTCCGGCTTGGTGGCGACCGCCCGGCGCCCGGCCTCCATCAGCTGCTCGAAGTCGGGCTCCTGCAGGCTCGTGACGTCATGGCCGAGGGCCCGCAGGGTCTGCACGACGGCGGGGCCGACATCCCGTCCCTTGCCGAACGAGGCGGTCGGGTTGATCGCGACCACGAGGCGCAGGGACTTCTTCGTCACGCGCCCAGTATGGCGCACGGGCCGGGCCTCCGCCGACGGCCCACCCTCCGCCGACGGCCACTCTCCGATGACGCCTTGCGGGGCCTGCGGTTCCGTTCCGCGATGTCAGTTCGCACTGACGTCAGCGCGAACTGACATCACGAAAACGGGGATGCCGCTGCGGAGGCGCGTGGGCGCTCCGGCTCAGCGGCGCGAGCTCAGCGGCGCGAGCCGATCGGGGTCAGGCGCAGCAGCTGGGCGTTGAGCGCGACGACGATCGTGGAGACCGACATGAAGACCGCCGCGAGCGCGGGCGGCAGCAGGATGCCGACACCGAACAGCACGCCGGCCGCGAGCGGGATGCCGACGATGTTGTACCCGGCGGCCCACCACAGGTTCTGCAGCTCCTTGCGCCACGTCGCCCGGCTGAGCACGAGGGTGTCGGCGACGGCACGCGGGTCGCTGGAGGCGAGCACGATGCCTGCGGACTCGATCGCGACATCCGTTCCCGCACCGATCGCGATGCCGAGGTCGGCCTGGGCCAGCGCCGGGGCGTCGTTGACGCCGTCGCCGACCATCGCGACCCTGGAGCCGTCCGCCTGCAGCTGCCGCACGACCTCCGACTTCTGGGCGGGCAGCACCTCCGCGTGCACGTCATCGATGCCGAGCTGCGCCGCGACCCACTGCCCGACCTCGCGGGAGTCCCCCGTGAGCATGGCGACGCGCACCCCGCGCGAGCGCAGCATCGCGACGGCCTGGGATGACTCGGGCCGGATGGTGTCCGCGAGTGCGATCATCCCCAGCACAGCGTCGCCCTCCACGAGGTACACGACCGTCGCCCCCGCCGCGGAGTGCTCGCGCGTGGCGTGCACGAGTTCGGCATCCAGGGTGAGCCCGCGCTCGGTCACGACACGACCGCTCGCGACCGTGAACTCGCGACCCTCGATGGTCGCGGTCGCGCCGCGCCCCGAGAGCGCCGCGAAGCCCTTCGACTGTGGCACGCGCACCTTGCGATCCTTGGCAGCGGTGACGATCGCACGCGCGATGGGGTGCTCCGACTTCGACTCCACGGCGGCGGCGAGCCGCAGCACCTCGGACTCGTCCGGCACCACCGCGACGACCCCCTGGGTGCCGGTGGTGAGCGTGCCGGTCTTGTCGAAGAGCACGACGTCGATGGCGCGGGCCTCCTCGAGCGCCAGGCGGTTCTTGACGAGGATTCCGTTGCGCGCCCCGACCGCCGTCGAGATCTGCGAGACGAGCGGGATCGCGAGCCCCAGCGCGTGCGGGCAGGCGATCACGAGCACGCTCACCACGCGCTCGAGCACGAACGCGGGATCGCCCGGCGCGAGGAACAGCCAGGCCGCGAGCGTGAGGATCGCCGCCCCGAGCGCGATGTAGAACAGCAGCGCCGCGGCCTTGTCGGCGAGCAGCTGGGCGCTCGACCTGCTCGACTGCGCGTCTTCGACGAGCTTGGCGATGCCGGCGAGCGCGGTATCGGCGCCGACCTTCGTCACACGTACCGTGAGGGCGCCGGAGCCGTTGACCGATCCGCCGATGACGACCGAGCCGACCGTCTTCGCGACCGCGGCGGACTCGCCCGTCAGCAGGGCCTCATCCACCTCGGACTCGCCGTCGACGACCTCGCCGTCGACGGGCACCGCGGCGCCGGGGCGCACGAGCACGAGGTCGTCGACCTTCAGCTGGGACACGGGGACGGTCATGACGTGGTCGCCGTGCAGCATCTCGGCCTCGTCTGGCAGCAGCCTGGCGAGTTCGCCGAGCGCGTCCTGCGCGCCCATCACCGCGGACATCTCGATCCAGTGGCCGAGCAGCATGATGGTGACGAGGGTGGCGAGCTCCCACCAGAAGTCCATGCCCGGCAGGCCGAGGGTGACGGCGAGGCTGTAGCCGAAGGCGACGACGATCGCCAGGGAGATGAGGGTCATCATGCCGGGCTGGCGGCCGCGGAGCTCCGCGACGGCGCCCCTGAGGAACACGAGGCCTCCGTAGAGGAAGATCGCGACGCCGAAGACCGCCGGGATGAACTGCGAGCCGGGGAAGCGCGGCCCGCTGAGTCCGAGGATGTCCTGCAGCCCGGTGGAGAACACCAGGGTCGGGACGGTGAGCACGAGGCTCAGCCAGAACTTGCGGCGGAACTGTGCGGGGTCGTGCGCCGAGTGGTCGCCGTGCCCCATCGCCGCGTGGTCATGCCCCATCGCGGCGTGGTCATGCCCCATCGTCGCGTGGTCATGCCCGGCATGATCGTGGTCATGTGCCGCGTCGTCGTGGTCGTGCTGTTCCTGCGTCCGACGAAGCACGGCTTCGTCGGCGCTGGGGCCGCCGCGACGCGATGCGTCGCTCATAGCTCCACCGCGCCCCTGTTGTTCTCGAGTTCATAGACCTTGAGGAGTTCCTCGACGGCCATCGCCCGGCTCTCGTCCCCGGCGGCGAACATGTCCGACACGTGCGTGCGCAGGTGGTTCTCCACCAGCAGCTTGTTGAGGCTGCGCAGCGACTTCTGGATCGCGAGGGACTGCGTGATGACGTCGACGCAGTACTCCTCGCTCTCGATCATCTTCTCGAGGCCGCGCATCTGCCCCTCCAGGATCCGGCTGCGGTGCAGCGCACGCTTCTTGATGTCCGCGATCATCCCAACATAGTACCCCCTAGGGGTATTTCTGCAAGTCCCCCGCAGCGCCGCTATTGTCGAGGGATGAAGGTCACCAAACACGAGCACGCCTGTCTGGTCGTCGAGAAGGGCGGCTCCGTGCTCGTCGTCGACCCGGGCTCCTACACGACGCCGCTCGGCGACCTCATCGACGTCGTCGCGATCGTCATCACGCACGAGCACGCCGATCATTGGACCCCGGAGCAGCTGACGCGCATCCTCGATCGCAGCCCCGACGCGCGCGTCCTCGGGCCGGCCGGCGTCGCCGCCGCGGCGACCGGCTTCGCCGTCGAGGTCGTGCGGCACGGCGACGAGATCGCCATCGAGCCCTTCGAGCTGAAGTTCTTCGGAGAGAAGCACGCGCTCATCCACGAGTCGATCCCCGTCGTCGACAACGTTGGGGTGCTCGTTGACGACGAGCTCTATTACGGGGGCGATTCGTACACCGTGCCGCCCGTCGCGGTCGGCACGCTCGCCGCCCCCATCGGCGCCCCGTGGCTCAAGATCGGCGAGGCGATGGACTACGTGCTCGCGGTCG